>DATIQP010000284.1:0-1894 GCA_035470765.1 Polyangiaceae bacterium
ACGCCGCCTGTTCCCCTCGACGTGACCGAGGCGGTCGCGGGTGGATACAGCCTCGCCGATCACCTCCGCGACGGCACCGCGGCTCGCTTGATCGACGAGGGACGCTGGGACTGGGTGGTGCTCCAGGAGCAGAGCCTGCAGCCGACGATGGCCTCCGGGCGCTTCATGGCTTCGCTGCGCCGCCTCGACGAACGGATCCGGGCTGTCCACGCCCGCACCGCGCTCTTCGCGCTGCCGCCGCGCCTCGACTGGCACCAGGACACGCAGGTCGTCCAGCGCGCGTACATCTCCGCCGCAGCCGAGGTCGGCGCGACGCTCGTCCCGGTCGGCGCGGCGTGGTCGAGCGCTCTCGCGGAGCGGCCGAGGCTCGACCTCTATCAGGCCGACGGCTACCACCCGCGGCCGGCGGGCACCTACCTCGGCGCGTGCGTCTTCTACGCGACGCTCACGGGAAAGAGCCCCGAGGGACTGCCGCCGCGTGCCGGCTCGATCGCCCTCGCCCCTGACCTCGCCCTCGAGCTCCAGCACGCCGCTCGCCTCGCCGCGGGAAAGTGACCGGGCGACGTCTGAGCAACCGTCTGGCACGGTATTTCACTGGGAGCACGGCGGCGGCGGCTGAGGATCGGCCTGCACCTCCGTCGGATTCGCCACCCGCGCGACCGTGAAACCGAGCCCGATCGAAATCCCGGAGCACATTCCGGGAGGGCCGTTGGTCCCGTCGGAGAAGATGTCCTGGTCCTGGGAGAGCTCTTGTTTCAGCGAGGCGGCGTCGATGCCGTCGGCGCACAGCAACTTCGATGCGGACTGCACCTTCATCCACGCGTCGCGCACCTCGTCCGGGTCGAGCACGCCAGCGAGAATCCCTGCGAGGGCGTCGGTGGGCAAAACGCCGGTGCGCGAGCCGTCCGCGTCGAGCGTAAGGGCGAGGATCGGGTGATGGATGGTGAGCGAGAGCGGCACGTCGCCGGCCACGCCGAGATCGACGACGATCACGCCATCGGTGGCGCCGCTGACGAACACGCCGTCGGTGGAGTACGCGTTTGCGAACGCCGTCGCGGCTCCACCCGCGAGCGATTGTCCGTCCGCGAGTGAAGATGCGAGCACAGGCCAGCTCGTCGACAGGTCGAACGCCGGGGCGCCCGGGTAGACACCGCCGCGGAAGACCTGCGCTGTCAGGCCCAAGATGCGCTGCCTCGGAACGTCCGACAGGCCGGTGACCACGATCTCGAGCGTCCCTTTGCCTTGCGCGATCCACGAGCTGGCGAGCTGCGACGGTTGGCTCGTTTGCATCAACGGCTGGAGCTGTCGCAGCACTGAAGCGCCCCAGGAGTTGTCGACCCCCAGCGAGCCGTCGACCTGGACGCTGATGGGCGCCCCGCTCGTGAGTCGACACGTGTCGAGCGAGTATTTCGTCGTGTAGTGATCGTCGATGTCGAAGCCGTAATCCTGCCAGGCCCACCCGGCCGCGACACCGTTTCGATGCGTGTCGCCGAGCAAGACCGTGCGCATGGCGAACGTGCGGGTCTGCGAAGTGGGAGACGAGCCGTCGCCGGGTGGGGCCGGTGGCTTTCCGCTCGCGACCGTCTCGCCCGGCGGCCCGCACGCGAACAGCACGCAAGCGATGCCCACGCTCGAACCAAGGAAGCGCCCCGCCATGGCCAGATCGTAGCACTTTGTTGGGGCCCCTCCCGGCGCGTGCTCGGCTCGTGCTCGCGCCGAACCGCGTGCACCGGCGATACGCTCTGCGGCGCTGCGCGCGAGCCTGCGCGCGCGCCGACCTCCCCTCGGCCATCGCTTCGCTCGGCCGGGGAGGTGCGCCAACCGCCGCAACCGTCCGGCGCGAGGGCGGCTTTCGACGCGTGAAAAGTGCAGCGCACTTGTTAGCGCCCCCGAC
>DATIQP010000285.1:0-24402 GCA_035470765.1 Polyangiaceae bacterium
CGTGCTCGTCGTCGTCGTGAAGTACCTCACGTTCATCATGCGCGCGGACAACGGCGGCGAGGGCGGCATCCTGGCGCTGCTCGCCCTCATCATCCGCAAGAAGGACGGCAAGCCGCGGACGTTCGTCCTGGTCGCGCTCGGGCTGTTCGGCGCCGCGCTGCTCTACGGCGACGGCATCATCACGCCCGCGATCTCCGTGCTGTCGGCCGTCGAAGGCCTCGGCGTGAAGCCGCTCGCCGCGGCGGGGCCGGTGGAGGAGGCCAATCCGGTGCTCTCCAGGCTCGTGGTCCCGCTCACGGTGATCATCCTCATCGGCCTCTTCACCGTCCAGAAGCGCGGCACCGCGCGCGTCGGCGCCCTCTTCGGCCCCGCGATGGTCGTGTGGTTCATCAGCATCGCCGCGGTGGGCCTGCCGCCGATCATCCGCCAGCCCGCGGTGCTCCTCGCAGTCAGCCCTTCGTTCGCCGTGCAGTTCCTCGTGGTGCACAAGTCGCTCGGCTTCTTCGTCCTCGGCTCGGTCGTGCTGTGCATCACCGGGGGAGAGGCGCTCTACGCGGACATGGGCCACTTCGGCCCGCGCCCGATCAAGATCGCCTGGTACAGCCTCGTCCTGCCGTCGCTCATGCTCAACTACTTCGGCCAGGGCGCGATGCTCCTCTCGCCGAACGGCGCTCGCGCCCTGATCAACCCATTTTACGCCCTCGCCCCGACCTGGTTCCACTACCCGCTCGTGGGCATCGCCACGCTGGCGACGGTCATCGCTTCCCAGGCGCTCATCTCGGGCGCCTACTCGCTCACGCAGCAGGCCGTCCAGCTCGGCTACTCACCGCGCCTCACCATCCGCCACACCTCGGGCATGGCCGAGGGGCAGATCTACATCCCCGAGATCAACTACGGCCTGATGGTCGCGTGCGTCGCCCTCGTGCTCGGCTTCAAGCACTCGAGCGATCTCGCGGCGGCGTACGGCATCGCGGTCACCGGGACGATGAGCATCACGACCGTGCTCTTCTACGTGGTCGCCCGCGAACGCTGGGGCTGGAGCCGCGGACGCGCGCTGAGCCTGAGCGCGCTGTTCTTGGCGATCGACCTCTCCTTCTTCGCGGCCAACACGGTGAAGATCGCCGAGGGCGGCTGGGTGCCGCTCGGGATCGCGACGGTCGTCTTCACGATCATGGTCACCTGGAAGCGCGGGCGCATGGAGCTCGGCCGGGCGATCGCCGCGACGACCTTGCCGCTGAAGGACTTCCTGGAGGACCTCTCGCGCGTGAACCCGCACCGCGTGCAGGGCACGGCGGTCTTCATGACCTCCAACCCCGACGCGGCGCCGCCCGTGCTCCTGCACCACTTCAAGCACAACAAGACGCTGCACGAGCAGGTGGTGTGCCTCTCCATTGCCACCCAGCACGTGCCCGACGTGCCCGACGACAAGCGCCTCGAGCTGGTGCGCGACCTCGGCCAGGGCGTCTGGCAGGTGCGAGCGGCCTACGGGTTCATGCAGCGGCCCAACGCGATCGGGATCCTGGCGCTCTGCGGGGATCGCGGCCTGGTCAGCAACCCCGGCGACACGAGCTTCTTCCTCGGCCGCGAGACGCTCGTCATCACCGAGAAGAAGGGTATGGCGGCGTGGCGCAAGCGCCTGTTCGCCTTCCTGTCGCGCAACGCGGTCCCGGCCAACGCGTTCTTCCAGATCCCGCCGAACCGGGTCGTCGAGTTCGGCGCGCAGATCGAGCTCTAGCAGACGAGGTCGCGGAGGGCGGCCTCGAGCCGCGGGAACGAGAAGGAGAAGCCGGCCTGCTCGAGCTTCTTCGGGAGCGCGCGCTGGCCCGTGAGCAAGACCTCGGCCGCCTCGCCCAGCGCAACGCGGAGCGTGAAGGCCGGCACGCGCAGCGCCGAGGGCCGCGACAGCACCTCGCCGAGCAGGAGAGCGACCTCGTTCATGGTCGCGGGCGCCGGCGCGGTCACGTTGAACGGGCCCGTGAAGTCGGGCGTGTCGACGGCGAACAGGATCGCGCGAACGACGTCCTGCTCGTGGATCCAGCTCCACCACTGCTTACCGTCGCCGAGCGGACCTCCCAAGAACCGCCGGAACATCGGCAACAGGCGGCCCAGCGCGCCGCCCTCTCGACCGAGCACGATCCCGATTCGTGGGTGACAGACGCGACGCCCGGCGGCGCGCGCGGGTTCGGCGGCCGCCTCCCAGTCGACACAGAGCCGCGCGAGGACGTCGTCGCCTGGCGGCGAGGACTCGTCGAGCACCGCGTCGTCGCGGCGCATGCCGTAGTAGCCCACGGCCGACGCGCTCACGAGCGTCGCCGAGGTGCGCTTCGAATCGGCGAGGGCGAGGGCGAGGCGCTCGGTCGTCTTCGTGCGGCTCTCGCGGAGGGCGCGCAGTCGAGCCTGGGTCCAGCGCTGATCGAGGATCCCCTCGCCGGAGAGGTTGACGACCGCGTCCGCCTCGACGACGGCGTCCCGCCAGTCGCCCTCCCACGTTGCGGTCGCCGCGCGCGAGTCGATGGCGTGGCGCGCGGCGCTCCCACCCCGGGTGATCACGGTCACTGCGTCGTGGCGATCGAGCAGCGCCGCGACGAGCTGCCGCCCGATGAATCCCGTTCCCCCCGCGATGACCGCCTTCACCTTCGCCATGAGCTTATCAGGCCGGCTCTGCCGAGAGCGGGGTATCATCGGGCTGTGCGCGCCGCCCTCCTCGCCGCAAGCCTCGTCGTCGTCGCCGGCACCGGCTGCACGCCTCGGAACGTCGCCGAAGCGGAGGCGAAGGGCGACGTCGAGTGGCTCGCGCAAGAGGGCACGCCCGAATCCGTCGGCGCGCTCGGGCGGCTCGCCGACAAGAACGACCGGGCGGTCGCGGAGCTGACCTCGCTCGCCGCCGCGCCCGAGAGCGACGCGGGAGGAGGGCCCCTCGACGTCTACATGGCGGCGTGGGCCGCCACGGAGCGCAAGGCGAGCTGGGGACCGGCGCTGCTCCAGCGCGGCCTCGGCGATCCGGCGTCGGCGCCGAAGGCCGCGGAGGCGATGAAGCGCGGCGCGCTCGAGCTCGCGCCGCTCCTGCCGTCGCTCGAGAGCGCCCTGCGGGCCGGGTGCGGCCCGACGTGCGCCGGCGCGATCGCCAGCGTCTCGACGAGCGATGTGGCCGAGGTGGTCAAGCGGCGCCTCGCCGACCCCGCGACGCGCGGCGCCATGTGCAGCGGCCTCGCCTCGCGCGAGACCTCGGCCGCGGCCGCCGAGGTCTACGCGCACGCGGCCGCCGAGGCTCGCAACGCGGAGGCGTGCGTGGACGCTGCGGCGCCGCTGGCGGCGCACGACGACGCGGTGCTCGCGTGGCTCGGCGCTTCGGCGGAGCCGGCCCTGCTCGGCGCGGCGAGCCGCGGCGTGCCCCTCCCGTGCGCGCGACTCGAGCGCGCGTGGGAATCGGCGTTCCGCGAGCGCCCGAAGTCGATCTACGACGCGCTCGCGATCCCGCTCGTGGCGGCCGTGAAGCGTTGCCCGAAAGAGATGGACGGTGTGCTCGCCGCCGCACTGGGTGGCAAGACGGACGCACGCGCGCTCGCCGTCTCGGGTCTCGATCCGGCGAGCACGACGATGGGAGAGCTCGCGGCCACGTGCGCGGCCCTCCCGAACGCAGCACGCAACTCCGGCTCGGCGCTCACGCGCTCGCGAGCGGCCGAGGCCGTCGCGAAGTGCCCGCGCCGGTGATCACTGCCGCACGCTCGAGCCGTAGGCGCGAGCTCGGAGTGAGTCGTCGGTCGCGACTACTTCGACTGCAGCAGGTACGCGACGAGCAGCGCGAAGAGGACGAGCGACTCGATCAGCGCGAGGGCGATCAGCATCGGCGTCTGGATCTTCGACTGAGCGCTCGGGTTGCGAGCGATGCCCTCGAGGGCGGACGCGGACGCGCGACCCTGGCCGAGACCACCGCCGAGGACCGCGAGGCCCATCGCGAGGCCCGCGCCGAGGTAAGCGCCGAACTTCGGGTCACTTCCGCCTGCGGCCGCCTTCTCCTGGGCGAAGGCCGCGACGGGAAGCAACATGGCGCAGGCAAAGGCAGCCAGCGGAGCGAGCTTCTTGATCAGTGCCGACATCGTACGAGACTCCTTCAGTCGCCGCGCGAAGCGGCATCATCATCACGTTGGTCACGAAAACTGGGAGCGTTCGACTGCCACGCGGACCCGCAAACCCGAGCGCTAGTTAGTGCCTTTTTCGACGTCTGACTAGAGGGTTCTGCACCAGCCGAGCTCAAGCGTGAGCGGGCTCGGCGTGAGCCGCGCCGTGGCCGTGGCCGTGCTCGCCCTCCTCGTGCTCGGTGGCGAGCGCGATGTAGATGGCGGCCAGCAGGCAGAACACCAGCGTCTGCACGAGGGCGACGAGGGTGCCGAGCATCATGATCGGCACCGGCAGGAAGATCGCCACCAGGCCCATGAACAGACCCAGCAGCATGTGGTCGACCGCCATGTTGACCATGAGACGAATCGACAGCGTGACCGGCCGGATGAGCATCGAGAGGACCTCGATGCCGAAGATGAGGATGTTGATCGGCAGGGCGAGCGGGTGGATCCAGGGGCCGGCGAAGTGCTTCAGGTAGTTGACGAGGCCGTGCTCCTTGATGCCGTAGTAGTTGAACACCACGAAGACGACGAGCGCGCAGCCTGCTGTGATGTTCCAGCTCGAAGTGGGCGGCAAGAAGCCGGGGATGAGCCCGAGCATGTTCGAGAAGAAGATGAAGACTGCGCACGTGCCGACGAGCGGGAAGTAGCGCTTGGCGCGGTCGGCGCCCATCATGTCCTTCATCAGCCCGTAGAAGTACGAGACGAACAGCTCGAAAAAGGTGCGCAGCGAGAGCTTCTCGTCCGGGATGACGGACTTGTCGTAGTCGGCGACCTGGCCGCGCGCGCGGTACGCGAGCGCGATGACGAGCAGCACGATGAACAGCGCCGCGGCGAGCGGCTCCGCGCCGTGCGCGCCGACCGGCTTGCCGGAGATCGTGTGGCCGAATCGCCGCATGTTCTCCTCGAGCGCGGTGTGGCCGAGGATGGCTTCCAGGAGGTAGTTGAAAAACGAGGTGTGCTCGGGCATGGGTCGTCGTGCGTTGGTGCCGCCGGCCGGCCTGTAGGCCGGACCTCAGGGGGGCGCGTGCGCTTTGTCGCAGAGGAAGGTGCCGATGGCAACTCCTATCGGTAGGGCCACGTACCCGAGAGCCAAGGGCGCGGCCGAGACCACGCCGCGGCTCAGCAGCAGCCACACGCCGGCCAACAGAATCAGGAGCTTCATGCCCAGGAGCACCGATGCGATGCCGCCGTGGCGGCCCGTCCCCGCGGCGGCTGCCGTGAGCGCCCGGATGACGTAACGCAAGGCCACGAAGTTGAGCGCGGCGATGGCCACGCCGACGGCGGCGGACGAGCCGGCACGGGAGCCTCGGAGCGCGGTGGCTCCGGCGGTCAGCGCGAGGCCGGAAGCGAGGATGGAGCCGAGGAGCCAGCGGAAGCGCCGGGCGTCACTTTCGTCGGCCATCGGAGTCGGAGTCGGAGTCGGAGTCGGAGTCGGAGTCGGCTTCGCGCTTGTAGGCCTCGATCTTCGCGTGGCGGGCGGCTTCGGCGCGCTCGCGCACGTCTTCACTCTCGGCCTCGCGCTCGGCTTGTTTCGCGAGCTTGTAGAGCGCGCGGAAGCCCGTGTAGACGCCGACCAGCGTGCCGACGGCGGTGGCGTAGCCGTGGCCGCCGGCGAAGCGCCTATCGACCCATCGCCCGAGCAGGAAGCCGACGACGATCGACAGGAACAGCTCGAGGCCGATGTTGCCGTAACGGTAGGCTGCCTTCCACGACGGCTGGCTCATGGCGTCATGCGTCCAGGATCTTGCGGATCTTCTCGTCACGGTCGAGCAGCGTGCGCTCGAGCACGGGGCGAAGCCGGAGGCACGCGAGCGCGCGGTGCGAGATGCGGTTCTTCTCCTCCGCGGCCAGCTCGGCCATCGTCTTGTCCCCGCCCTCGACGAGAAACAGCGGATCGTAGCCGAAGCCGCCCGTGCCGCGCGGCGTCCGCGTGATGGCGCCCTCGCAGCGGCCCTCCGAGAGGTGCGGTTCGTGCGCTTCGTAGGGATCGACGAGCGCGAGCACGCAGCGGAAACGCGCCGGGAAGCGCCCGTCGTCGCGCGCGTCGCCGACCTCTTCCAGGCGCCCGAGCAGCGCCGCGTTGTTCTCCGAGTCGGTCGCGCGTTCGTGCGCAAAGCGTGCCGAACGCACGCCGGGCTGGCCCCCGAGCGCGTCCACCTCGAGGCCGGAGTCGTCGGCGAGGGTGAGCATCATCGTCGCTTCGGCGACGGCCCGCGCCTTCTTGATCGCGTTCTCTTCGAACGTCGCCCCGTCCTCGACGATGACCATGTCCTTGGCGCCCACGTCGGCGAGCGTGAGCAGCTCGATGGGCAGGCCCTCGAGCAACGCGCGAAGCTCCTCGAGCTTGCCGCGGTTGTTCGTCGCCACCACCAGGGAGTGAACGATCTTGCTCAAAGCGCCCCGAGCTTAGCGCAGATTAACGTTTCACTCCGAACTCTCGCCAAGGGCTCGAGCGTGCGGCAGTGATCAATGCGGCAGGAGGAGGGCGTCGAGGTCCACCTTCGCTGCGGCGAGCGCGTCGCGCTGGACCTTGCCGAGCGCGGCGACGCCCTCGAGCGCGAGGTCGACCATCGCGTCGATCGTCTTGCGGGGGACCGGCTCGCCCTCGGCCGTGCCCTGCACCTCGACGATGCCCCCTCGGCCCGTCGCCACCACGTTGAGGTCGACCTCGGCCGTCGAGTCCTCGAGGTACATGAGGTCGAGCGCGAGCGAGTGGTCCTTCATGCAGCCGACGCTGGTCGCCGCGACCGAGTCGCGGAGCACTTTCGTCGTCAGGCGCCCCGTGTCCTTGAGCTTCTGGAGCGCGATGGCGAGCGCCACGAAGCCGCCCGTGATCGACGCGGTGCGCGTGCCGCCGTCCGCTTCGAGCACGTCGCAGTCGAGCGTGATGGTTCGCTCGCCGAGCTTGTCGAGATTGACCGCGGCGCGCAGCGCGCGGCCGATGAGGCGCTGGATCTCCATCGTACGCCCGCTCGGCGCCTTGCCGCGCCCGTCCCGCTGCTCGCGCCGCTGGGGGTTGCTGCGCGGGTGCATCTGGTACTCGGCCGTGATCCAGCCCTTGCCCTTGCCCTCGAGGAAGGGCGGGACGCGGTCCTCGATCGAGGCGACGCAGAGCACGACGGTGGCGCCGGCCCGGTAGAGGACGGAGCCCTCGGACATGTGGTGGAAGCCGGCGGTGATATCGACCGGACGATGCGCGTCGAGCGCGCGTGAATCGGGACGCATGGGGGAGGGGTTCTAACGGATCGCACGCGACTTGGCCACCGGCCGAGGCGCGGGCTCTTCCTCACACCGCTCGCGCTGGAGCGATCGGGAGGGCGATCCGGAACGACGTCCCACCGCCCTCCCGCGGCGTGCACGCGATCGTCCCGCCGTGCGCCTCCACGATCTGCCGCGTGATCGCCAGGCCCAGCCCCGTGCCTTCGCCTTTGGTGGAGAAGAACGGATCGAAGACCCGCGCGCGGATCTCCTCCGAGATGCCGGAGCCGCGATCGTCGACGGTCACCACCACGCTCATGCCCTCGGCGCGCACGCCGACGTCGATCGGCCCGCCGTTCGGCATCGCCTCGCGAGCGTTGCGCAGCAGGTTCAGCATCGCCTGCCGCAGCTGCGCCTCGTCGAACAGCGCCGGGGGCACACGCGCCGCGTCGCCGCCCTCGACGGTCACGTTCACGGTGCAGCTCGCCCGCTCCATCTCCTTCTTCGAGAACGCGACCACGTCGCGCACGAGCGCGGCCACGTCCTCGGCCTCCATGCGCGGCGAGGGGAGCCGCGCGACGCGCAGGTACTCCTCCGAGAGCTGCTCGAGCCGGCCGACCTCGCGTGCGATGGCGGCGAGCAAAGCCTTGGCGTCGCTCGCCTTCTCCGTGCTCCCGCCCATCTGCGCGAGCTCCTCGTCGAGCAGCTCCACGTTGAGGCCGATGGACGACAGCGGGTTTCGGATCTCGTGGGTGACGTGCGCGGCCATCTTGCCGATCGCCGCGAGCCGCTCGTTCGAGAGGGCCTCGCGCTGCGCGCGCGCGACCGCGCTCACCATGCGCTCGAACGTCGAGGCGAGCTCCGCGATCTCATCCTCGCCCTCCGGCACCTCGCGCGGCGCGAGATCGCCTCGCGCGACCGCCTGCGCGCGCTCGGTGACCCGGCCGAGCGGCGCGAGCAGCTTGCGGACGTGAAGCGACATGCCGACGCCCACGCCGAACGTCAGCAGGGCGAGCGCCACGAGCGCGTAGACCGATCGGGCCTCGCGCAGGCGCGACGCCGCGCGGAGGGCCTCCATCGAGCTCGCCACCCGGTCCGCGAACGCGTGCAGGCGCTTGTCGCCGTCGTGCTCCATCGCGCCGACCTGGACGATCTCGCGGTTGATCGCGTCCTTGTCGCCGTCGGCCGCAGCGGCGAGCAGCCGCTCGAGGCCCGCCTTGTCGTCGAGCGCCGCCTCGATCGACCCGAGCTCGGCGCCGAAATCGTTGCTCGCGGTCCCGCGCGAGACCTGGCCGAGCTCGGCGATGGCCGCCTTGGTCTCGAGGAACTTGGCGTGGCGAGCGCTCGCCAGCGCGCCGAGGAGCAGCCGGGCCGAGACGGGGTCGCGCTCGTCGGGCAAGCCGTCGATGAGCGTGGAGAGGGTGGCCTGGGTGGCGCGGAGCTGGCCGAGCTTGAGCGCGACGGGGAGGAAGCCCTTCGAAAGCTCCTCGCTGTCCGCCGCGGTACGGCGCTGCGCGGCCACGCTCCACCCCACGGTCACTGCAAATGCGAGCAGGGTCACTGCGAACGACAGCAGAATGCGGGTCGCCACCGTCCGGCGCGGGGCGGCGTGCTCGCCGCGTCGGGTCTGGGGCAGGGCAGCAGGGGCGACTTCCGTGGTCAACGTACGAAGGCTAACCCAACCCGGCGCGAGAGGCCCACACGCGCGCATGTGCTGCTACCGATCGCCTGGCGCCGCCGGCAAGAACCTGACCACTTCGGCAGCGCCAAGCTATCATGTACGATTGCCGGTAGCCGTGACGAAGATTCTTGCCCTCCCTGGCGAAGGAGAACGCCTCGATCGCTTCGAGCTCGTTGCCGAGCTCGCGAGCGGCGGCATGGCTACGGTGTATCTCGCGCGCTTCGTCGGCATGGCGGGGTTCAAGCGCTTCGTGGCCATCAAGCGGCTGCACCCGCACCTGGCCAAGGAGCATGACTTCATCCAGATGTTCCTCGACGAGGCCCGCCTGGCGGCGCGCCTCCACCACCCGAACGTCGTGCCGATCCTCGAGATCGGCGTCCAGCAGGACCAGCAGTACTACGTCGTGATGGAGTACATCGAGGGGGACACGGCCGGCCATTTGCTGGGCCGAGCCGCCCACGTAAATCGCAAGGTGCCCGTGGCGGTGGGGGTCCGCATCATGCTGGACGCGCTCACCGGCCTGCACGCGGCCCACGAGCTCGCCGACGAAGACGGTACGCCACTCGACATCGTCCACCGCGACGTCTCGCCGCAGAACATCCTCGTCGGCGTCGACGGGGTCGCGCGCATCACCGACTTCGGCGTCGCCAAGGCCGCCACGCGCCTTCAGAACGCTACGCAGAGCGGCCAGCTCAAGGGCAAGCTCGCGTACATGTCGCCCGAGCAGGTGCGCGGCAACCTGCCCGTGGACCGGCGCGCCGACGTCTTCGCCGCGGGCATCGTGCTCTGGGAGATGTTGACGGGGTACCGGCTCTTCAAGGCGGAAGGCGAGGCCGAGACGCTCTTCAAGGTCGTCGCCGCCGAGGTGCCGTCGATCCGAGCGTACGAGCCGTCGGTGCCGCCGGAGCTCGAGGTCGTCGTGATGCGCGCGCTCGCCCGCGAGCCCAGCCAGCGCTTCCGCACCGCGGCCGACTTCGCCGAGGCGCTCGAGCAAGCCGCCCGCATGTACGATCTGGTCGCAACGGTGCGCGCGACGGCGGCCTTCGTGAACGAGATGATCGGTGTCGACATCTCCCAGCAGCGCGAAATCGTGCGCGCGTGGCTCGCCCGCAGCGACGTGTCGCGCAGCGGCATCGCGCGCACGGCCGCGCTGGCGCAGGCGGGGATCCCCGACGTGGCGCCGCCGTCGCGCGCCGCTGCGCAGCCCGCTGCGCAGCCCGAGCTCGCCTCGCTCGTCGACGACGACATGGAGATGGCGACCCGCGTGGACGATCCGGAGCCGGATCCCGACGACGCGACGCGCATCCAACCGCAGCTGCAAGCGCCTGCGACTTCGGGCCCGGTGCTGAGCGTGAGCCGGTCGCAAGACCCGGCCTACACGTCCTATCCGACCGCGCGCGAGTTTCAGCCGCTGGGGGCCGCGGGTCCTTCCGCCAACCCGGCGCTCGGCAACACCTTGAGCTCGCCCATGGGCTCGCCCATCGTATCGGGGCCCGGGGCGAGCGCGCCGTGGCCCCAGGCGGGAGCGAGCGGGCCGTTTCCGCAGCCGGGCGCGAGCGGTCCGTGGGCTCCGCAGGCGGGAGCGAGCGGGCCCTGGCCTCCGCAGGCCGCGCCGATCCCCGCCCCCGCACGCAAGATGCTGCCGATGTGGACCGTGGCCATCCCGGCGGTCATCATCATCGGAGGCGCGGTCCTGCTCGCGCTCCACGCGAGAAACGCGCAGACCGCCTCCCCGAGGGCCCCGGTGCCTCCCGCGACCCCCGCGCTCACGCAGGGTCACGCGGAGCCGCAGCCGTCCGCCGCGCCGACCCTTGCGCCGTCTGCGGCAGCCCTCACCCCGACCGCGTCCGCCCCGGAGGCACCCTCCGCCGCCCCGCCTCCCACCACGGCGCCTGCCACGACGGCGCCGACCGCGGCCGAGACGGCGACGCACGCGCCACCCCCGCCGCCCGCTACGACGACGACGCCGACGCCCCATGTCAGGCATACTGGCGGCGCGACCGTGAAGAAGAACACCCCCACGCTGGAGAACAAGGAGTTCGGGGGCCGCGAATGAGAGGGATGCATGTGCTTTGCAGGTACATCGCGGTCCCCTCCGTCGCGCTCGGCTGGTCGCTGCTCTCGGGGCCGGCGCTCGCCCAGCAGAGCGAGGCCGACAAGCTGTTCGACGAGGGCGCCGCGCTGATGAAGGCCGGCCGCGTGGCCGAGGCGTGCCCCAAGTTCGAGCAGAGCAACAAGCTCGATCCGGAGATCGGCGGAATGCTCTGGTTGGCCGACTGCTACGAGCGCAACGGGCAAACGGCGAGCGCGTACCGCACGTACAAAGACGCCCAGAAGATGGCGATCGAGCGCAAGGACAAGCACCAGCGCGACAAGGTCGCGCAGAAGCACATCGCGACGCTCGAGCCCAAGCTGTCGAAGCTGACGGTGCTCGCCCCCGCCGACAAGCCCGCCGGCCTCGAGGTGACGCGGGACGGCCAGAAGCTCGACGCCTCGGACCTCGGCCTCGCGATGCCGGTGGACCCCGGCTCGCACACCATCGTCGCGACGGCGCCGCACTTCCGGAAGTGGGAGAAGAACGTGGCGATCGGTACGGACGGCTCGGCGGAGAACGTCACGATCGGCCCGCTCGAGCCCGAGGCGGTTGCGGCTCCGTCACCTCCTCCCGAGGAAGAGCACGGGGATCCGGCGTTCGCGTACCACGTCGGCGGCATCGTCGTCGGCGCGGCGGGGCTCGTGGGCATCGGCGTCGGCAGCGCGCTCGGGCTCGTCGCGGCGGGCAAGCTGAGCGACTCGAACGCCAACAACCACTGCGACGCCGCGGATACGTGCGACGCGGTGGGGCTGCAGCTGCGCGCGGAGGCGAAGGACGCGGCGCTCGTCTCGACGATCGCGTTCATCGCCGGCGGCGTCGCCCTCGCCGCGGGCATCACGATGTACTTTCTCGCGCCCAAGAAGAAGAAGCACGAGATGCTCGGCACGTACTTCGCGCCCATGGTGGGCAACGGCACGTACGGCGCCGCGCTCGGCGGGACGTTCTAGAGGGCGATGGGCCGCCCCGGGCTGAAGCCCGGGGCAGGCAAAGAAACCGTGCTTCGATCACGGCCAAAGCCCGCCTTCGGCGGGCTTCCGACTTGGCACGGCCACGAGTGTTGGCATCCGTCAATCCGGAGTCCGCCGTAGGCGGACTTGAGACGGAGCCTTCGGATGCGGTCTTCGCCTGCCCCGGGCTTCAGCCCGGGGTGGCCCGAAAGGTCGTGGCCATTAGAAGCTCCGCGCGATCCAGCTCACGATGTCGCTCGCGTCGGACCTCGCGGCCCGGAACCGCAAGAGGCTCGACGCGCAGGCCGTCACGATCTCGCCGCCGCCTTCGGCCTCGTGCTCCGCCACGCGGCGCCGCGCGATCTCGCGCGAGACGGCGGGCATCGTGACCGGGACCAGGCCGCCGCCGCCGCTGCACGCGGCGAAGTCCCGCTTCGCGACGAACTCGTCGGGCGCGCGGCCGAGCGCGCGCGTGAGCACGCTGCGCGGCGCCTCGTAGACACCGAGCCCTCGCCCGAGCTGGCAGGGATCGTGGTAGCGCACCGCCGTGCGCACGTCGCCGCCGCGCAGCGTCTGGACGGCCTCGGCTGCGTGCTCGACCAGCAGCCCGACCGGGCCGACCGCCACGCCGTGCTCCGGGTAGTGGACGCGCAACGCCATGGCGCAGCCTGCATCCACGACGATCGTCTCGCGCCCGCGGAGCGAGCTCGCGACCTCGCGGGCGTGGCGCTCGAACGCGGCCGCGTCTCCCGCGAGCAAGAGCGGAAGCCCGCAGCACTCGCGGACCAGGGACACGCGGCCGAACAGCTTCGTCGCCGCGCGGATGGCATCCCGCGCGACCTCGGGGAGCTTGGTGGCGTAGGTGCAGCCGACGAGCAACGCGGCGCCGCCCGCGTCCTCTTCGGGATGCAACGACGCGAGGGCGGCCTCGTTGCGGCGCCGGTGCGCCTGGAACTCGGAGAGGACGCGCCTGGCCTCGGGCGGCTCCACGCCCTCGCGTACGAACGCGTCACGCGCGGCGAGCAGGGTGCCCGCGACGTCGTTCCGGTGGTCGCACGCGTGCGCGCACGCGCGGCAGCCGGTGCACGCCCACGCCGGCGCCGCGAACGAGGGCGTCGTCGGCACGTCGCCCCGCGCTGCGAAGTACGCGGTCGACATCTTCCCCCACGGGATGAGCGTCTCGCGCGGCTCCGCGTTCGACACCGGGCACGCCGTGCGGCACAGCTTCGGGCAGTAGACGCACGTCTCGAGCTGCTGCCGCCGCGGCTCCAGCGTCGGCAGCCGGACCATGAGTCTCGAGGTGGGGCTCACCGGTAGGTGAAGCGCACTTCGTGGTCGCAGATCCGGAACGCGTCGCCCTCGGCGATCTGTTTGCGCGCGATGCGCTGGCCGTTGTACTCGACGCCGTTGGTCGAGCCCATGTCCACCATGAAGTAGACGCCGTTCTGGAACTCCACCATCGCGTGCTGGCGCGACACGTTCGGATCCTTGAGCGTGAGATCGCTCGACTGCTTGCCGCGGCCGATGACGAAGCGCTCCTTGTTGATGGCGATCTTCTCGTTCTGGTAGATGACGCTGAGCACGCCCGGCGCGGCCTGCGCCTGCTGCATCGGAGCGCCGTAGCCGTTGTAGCCGCGCGGGATCGGCGGCGGGACGCTGCGAGGCGCCTGCGGGACGCCCATCTGCATCGGCGGGGGCGGCGGCCGCGAGGGGGCGCCTCCGGGCGGCGCGGGCAGCCCGCCGCGCTGCGGAGGAGGGCCGAGCATCGGCGGCGGGCCCATCGGCGGCGGCTGCTGCTGCTGCCGGGGCGGCGACGGCAGCCCGCCGCTGGCGCGCATCGGCGGGGCGCTGAGACGCTGCGGGGGCGGCGGCAGCGCACCCGGCGGGCGCATCTGCGGGGGAGGCGGAACGGCAGGCGTCGGAATGTTGGTGGGTACCGTACCCGGGATGGGACCGTACGGGCTCGGCATCCCCGGCTGCGAAGGCTCCGCGCGACCGGGAAAGGGCGTCTTGGTGGCGCCGGGGCCGTAGCTCCGCTGGCGCGCGTACTGCTTCATGGCCTCGTTGATCAGGTAGTCGACGCTGCATTCGAGCTCGCGCGCCATCTGTTCGAACGTTTCCCACAGCACGTCCCGGCACTGGAAGGATCGCGTGCTTTTCTTGTTGGGATCGGAGCTCATTTCCACTTTCTTCGGGCCACTCAGTTCGTCATCGACGGCACGATGCAGAACCTCACGAACTCGCCCACGTTGGTGATCGTCTTCGACTCGGTCTCCTGGGAGCCCGGAGCCTTCGGCACCTCGCAGGTCCATCCGCAATCGTCTTCTTTGTCACACTTCGGGACGGGCTGAGTATCCGCCCCATAAGATTGTACCACGCTCACGTCCGCTTTCTTACCCTGGTAGAAAAAACCAAGGGACGTGAGCTTCGGGCCCAGCTCCTTGGTTCCGAGGTACGAGGAGATGGCGTCGCGGGGCTTGGGCTCCCCGCTCGGGGCGTCCATCTTCGCGATGAGCCCGCCGTAGGTCAGCGGCTCCGAGAGGCCCATTTTCAGCGCCGGCGTCATGGGCAGGTGCTTCATGAACTCCGGCAGGCCCTTGGTGCTCATCGTCTTGAGCACCAGCGAGGCCGCGACCCAGCGGACCTTCCACTTGCGCGACTCGAAGAGGGTGTAGAGCTTCGGGACGATCTGCTCCTTGGGAAGCTCGCCGAGGCGCGCGAACGCCAGGTCGCGCACCTTGTCCGGCGTGTTCTCGTCCTTGGCGATGTCGAAGACCTTGTCGACGTCGGCGGTGTTGCTCTTCTCGATGCGACCCTCGAGCGCGGCGAGGGCCGCCACGCGACGCTCCTCGCTGTTCTTCGGGTTTGCCGCGAACTTGAGGCAGTAGTCGATGACCGGCCGCCCGCCGACGCGCTTCATCGACGTGAAGATCTTGATGAGCTCCTGCTCCTGGAACTTGTCGAGCTGCTGCTGCAGCTGCTGCTCGTTCACGTTCTGCCCGGCGCGCTTGTTCGCTTCCTGCACGAGCGACTTCTGCTTGGCGATCCACGCGGGCGAGTCGATGCCTTCGGCCAAGTGCTTGAGCTGCTCGGAGGCCTTGAGCTTCGTGTCCGGGTCGCCCAGGTCGGCGATCAGGCCCGCCATGCGGTCGACCTTGGTCGAGGTCTCGAGCATCATCGGCGGCAGGCCCTTGACCGCGGGCGCCCCGAAGAAGCGCGCCATCTGCTCCACGCCGTACGCCTGCGCGCCGTTCTCGATGCGATCCTCGAAGTCGGTGTTCGTCCACTTGATGAGCGAGGCGGTGAGGTCCGCCTTGCTCTTCTCGTCGCCGACGAGGGGAGGCTCGTGCGACATCATCGCGAACGCGGCGTCCTTGAAGGGAATGGACGCGTCCGCCTCCATCATCCCGTCCGCTTTCTTCTGTGGAGGCGGCTGCTCGATCTGCCTGACCAGCTCGGGCGTCATTCCGATGACGACCTTGCGGCGCGAGTCGTCGTCGAGCGACGCGAGGGCCGGCACGAGCATGTCGATGCCGATGCGCTTTCCCGCGCGCGGCTTCATGCGGATGAGGGACAGGGCGGCCTCGGTGCGCAGCTGCATCGAGTACTTGTCGTGCGTCAGGACGGCGACGAGCTTCTCCGGCCCGCGCTCGGTGCCCTCCCAGCGATGGACGTCGCCCTCACTGACCGCGCAGCCGCTGGTCGGGACCACCGCAGCCGCGGCCAAGCACAACAGCGAAGCGCTCGCCCATCGACCGAGCGACGCGCGCATCCATGTTTTGCCCATCTACCCTTCGCCTCGTCTCTCGTGTTTGCTCACGCCGCCCTCGCTGCTGCTCGGCGGCTTGCGCCGCCACGTACGTGGGGCGGCTGTCGGGCTGCTGGAGACGGGTCAACCGCCTCCGGGCCGCATGCTACGCAACCTTACACGGTGTGTGCAACCACCCGGAAACTTGGCCCGCATCCCCGGAATCAATAGGTTCCCATGTAGGATAAGGTACGGATGGCGTTCCCTCTCTTCGCCCCGCGACCTCGAGCGGCCGATTCGGCGCACGAGGACGTGCCGGTCAACGTGAAGCTGCCTCGCATCATGGGCCCAGGAGCGACGCACGCGCGCGGTCGCGAGGCCGTGGCGTTGCTCTTGTGGATGAGCGCGATGTTCATCACGCTCGCGCTCGCCTCGTACGGGACCGGCACCAACTGGGTCGGCCCCGTGGGCGAGGCGTGCGCGGGCGGGCTCGTGTGGCTCGTCGGCGTCGTGGCGTGGGCGCTGCCCATCGAGGCCGCGCTGCTCGGCGTGCCCTTCGTGCGAGGCAAGGACTCGCTCATCACGCCGGCGCGCGTGGCCGGCGATCTGCTCATCGCCATCGTCGCCGCCGCCCTCGTGCAGGTCGGCTGGCCCGGGCGGCTCGCGTTCAGCGGTCACATCGCCGCGGGCGCCGTCGGCGAGCTGTTCGGCGAGGTCGCCCGTTCGCTCTTCTCGACCATCGGTTCCTTCCTCGTCGGCTTCGCGTGCATCGGGCTGATCCTCATCAGCCGCGCGTCGTTCTCGTTCATCGCGCTGATGCGCTGGCTCGCGCGCTTCGGCGCGAAGGGCGCCGCGGGCACCGCCAAGGGCGCGCGCAACGTCGCCGAGGCGTGGAAGACCGCGCGCGAGCTCGAGCGCGAGGAGCAGGAGAAGGCCCGCATCGCACGCCTTCCGAAGATCGACGAGGTCGACGACGCCGCCCTCGCCCTCGTCTCGGCCCCCGAGCTCGACGCCGGCTCCGACGCGGACTCCGATCCCCTCTCCGACCCCGTCTCCGTCTCCGTCTCCGCTCCGGTCGCCGCCGCCGTCTCCGATCCCGACTCCGAGTCCGCTCCCGTTCTGTCGGTCCTCCCGCCTCCCGCCAAGGAGGCCAAGGACATCGATCTCCAGGACGTCCTCGCCGCCACGCCCAGGACCAAGGCCGCCAAGCCCGACGAGGAGGCGAGCAAGCCCAAGCCGAAGCGCGAGAAGAAGAAGCCCGCTCCGCTCACCATCGTCGACACCTCGGCGGCGCTCGAGAAGGAGAAGCCGACCCGGGCCGAGAAGGCCGTGCCCGCCACGGCCGGCGCGACGAAGAAGTGGAAGCTGCCGGACATCGAGTTCCTGGTGCCGGCCGGCGTCGAGACCACCCTCGCCGTCGACAAAGAGGCGCTCTACCGGGACGCCGAGCTCCTCGAGAAGACGCTGGCCGACTACGGCGTATCCGGCAAGGTCGAAGAGGTGCTGCCGGGCCCGACGGTCACGACGTTCGAGGTGTCGACCGCCGCCGGGACCAAGGTCTCGAAGGTGGCGGGCCTCGCCGACGATCTCGCGCTCGCCCTCGCGCGCAAGGTGCGCATCGTGGCGCCGATCCCGGGCAAGAACCGCATCGGCTTCGAGCTGCCGAACAAGACGCGCATCCCGGTGAACCTGCGCGACCTCGTCGAGGACCGCCGCTTCCAGGCGCTGAGCGTGCCGCTGCCCGTGGCGCTCGGGCGCGACATCCAGGGCCACCCCGTCTACGCGGACCTCGCGAGCATGCCGCACGTCATCGTCGCCGGCGCGACCGGCGCCGGAAAGAGCGTCGGCCTCAACGTGATGCTCGCCTCGCTGCTCTACCGGCGCACGCCCGACGAGCTGCGCATGCTCATGATCGATCCGAAGGTCGTCGAGCTCGCGCCCTTCGATCGAATTCCCCACATGCTGCTGCCCGTCGTCACCGACATGAAGCAGGCGGCGACGGCGCTGAAGTGGGCCGTCGACGAGATGGAGCGGCGATACCAGCTGTTCGCCGACGCGGGGACGAAGAACATCGCCACGTTCAACAACTGGGTCGATCGCGTGCGCCGCGGAGAGGTGAAGAACCCCGCCGCAAAGACGGTGCTCGCCAAGGACCCGAACGGCTTCATCGACGAGGTGAAAGGCGAGAGCGGCAGCGACGAGGGCGTGGCCCCGCTCCCCGAGCGGCTGCCGTCGATCGTGATCGTCGTCGACGAATTCGCCGACCTGATGATGCAGCAGGGCAAGGACGTCGAAGCGGCGGTGGCGCGCCTCGCGCAAAAGGCCCGCGCGGCGGGGATGCACGTCATCCTCGCGACGCAGCGGCCGAGCGTGGACGTGATCACCGGCATGATCAAGGCGAACTTCCCCACGCGCGTCGCGTTCCGCGTGGCGCAGAAGGTCGACAGCCGCACCATCCTCGACGAGCAGGGCGCCGAGCACCTGCTCGGCCGCGGCGACATGCTCATCAAGCTGAACGGCACCAACGAGACCAAGCGCGTGCAGTGCCCGATGGTGACCGAGGAGGAGGTCCAGGCGATCACCGACTTCCTTCGCCTGCAGGGCGAGCCCGTCTACGACGAGAACATCCTCAAGCCGCGCGAGGACGAAGAAGGCGGCGACGACGAGGAGATGGAGAAGGACTCTATGTACGACGAGGCGGTCCGCGTCGTGGCCGACACGCACCGCTGCTCGACGTCGTGGCTGCAGCGCAAGCTCGGCCTCGGTTACAACCGCGCCGCGCGCATCGTCGAGATGATGGAGCGGCAAGGGATCGTCGGCCCCGCCAACGGCTCCAAGGACCGCGAAGTGCTCGTAAGTCCTCAATGACGCGGTATTTTTCTTCGAAAGATTGGACTCGACGTGGCCACCAGGCGCGCTAGATTTCCGGGGCTCGCGCCTCGCGCGCCTGCTCGCATGACCGATCCCAAGCGTCCGTCAGACAACGCGGAGTCAGGTGAATATCCGAGCGCCTGTCTCGACGCCGTCGCGCGCCACGACGACGAAGAGGTGAGCATCGTGGAGAGCGAGGGGCCCGCGTCGTGCGCGACGCCCCGCTGGCCGGCCCAGAGGCCGCAGTGCACCGTGGCCGAGGAGCGGCACCGCGTGAAGCTCATCGGCGATCTGTCGAAGCTGCTCAGCGATCCGTGCGTGCCCGAGGCTGCCAAGAGCGCCGGATTGACGCTCATCGGCTGGCTCGCTCGTCGCCAACCCGGCGAGGCGGCTCACGCTTACGGCGTGGAGAGCGCGCAGCGAGCCCGCTCCCGCCGCGGCGGTCGGTGAGGCCAAGTAAAACGAAGGACCATATCGGCGTGCTACGTGCACGCCGATTGAGGCCGAGCGACGCGCTGCGTGCCGCACCGCTCACGTTGCTCGCGGCGCTGCTCGCGGTGGTGCTCGCCGTGCACGTGAAGCAGAAGCGCCGCGGCGCGGTCGGCGCGCACGAGGCGCGCGCGAGCGCTCCGGGCCCGGCGAGCGTCGCGCCGGCGTTGCTCGCGTCGCCCGCGGGGAGCGGGGCGGCGCCGACGGGCGCACCCAGGATGCAGCACGGCGATCGCACGCGTCGCGCGCGGTCGGCGGCGCGCGGGCCCGCGAGGGCGAGCGTTCGCTGGAAGACCGCGCTCGGCGGCGCCATCGAGGCGCAGGTGGTCGCCTCGCCCGACGAGCGCACGCTCTACGCCGCGACGCTCGGAGGCGAGCTCGTCGCCCTCGCGCGGGACGACGGCAGCGTGCGCTTCCGCAAGGACCTCGGCGGGCGCAGCTACGCCACGCCGTGCGTGAGCGCGGACGGATCCGTGGTTTCTGCAAGCGACGCGAAGAAGGTCTTCGCCTTCCGGCCCGACGGGCAGCTCGCCTGGTCGCTCGACCTCGACGACGAAGCGGACACGGCCTGCGCCCTCGCGGACGACGGCACGATCGTGCTGGCCGCCGGCAGGACTGTCTACGGCCTCCGGCCGAGCGGCGACGTCGCCTGGCGCTTCGCGGCGAAGGGCAAGGTCTTCACCGGCCCCGCGATCGACGACAGCGGGCTCGTCGTGGTGGGCTCTCAGGACCACCGAGTCTACGGGATTCGCGAGGGAAAAAAGGTGTTCGAGCAGGACCTCGGCGCGGACGTGGACGGCGCCCCCGCGATCGACGACGATGGCGGCCTCGTCGTGGGAACCGATGCTGCAGAGGTGGTGCGACTCGATGGCAAGGGCTCGGTGCTCTGGCGGTCGAACGTGGGGGGCTTCGTGAGGGGACCGCTCTCGCTCGCGCGCAACGGCGACGTGCTCGCCGGCGTCTACGGGCCGCGCTCGCGCGAGGTCCGGCTCGACGGGCGGACCGGCGTCGAGAAGGCGAGCTTCGACGTGGCGGGCACGGGGGCTTCGGAGTTCGGCGTCCACGGCGGAGCTGTCGAGGACTCCAGCGGCGCGCTCTATTTCGGCGGGCAGGACGATCGCCTCCACGCCCTCGGCACCTCGGGCCTAGAGCTCTTCTCGTTCCGGACGGGCGCGGACGTCGACGCCCCGCCCACCCTGCTCTCGGACGGTTCGCTCGTGGTCGCATCGGACGACGGCACCGTGTACTATTTGGAGCCCTGACATGGTCGGTATCCCGCCCGTGATGAACACGGACAACGAGGACGTCGTTTGGGCGCTGCAGACCGCAGAGACGCTGTGGAAGCGCAACGAGCGCGTCGACGCGATCGTCTGGCTTCGCCGCGCGGCGCAGGCGGCGGGTGACGCGCAGGACGACGACCGTGCGCTGACGCTCGCGCGCGAGGCGGCCGAGCTCTCCGACTACATCGCCCAGAACCCTGTCGGGGCGCCCGAGGTCGCGGCACCGCCGGCCGTCCCGCCGCACGACACGGCGTCCAGCGGCGTCGACGCTCTCCTCGGTTCCACGCCCGACATTCCCATCGACGTGGGGCAGGGCGTGTCGATGAGCGCGATGACCGAGCCGCACGCGTTCATGCCTGCGGGCGCGATCCACCCGGCGCGGCCGGTCCCGCCCCCGCGGCCCGTGACGCCGGTCCCGCCGCGGCCCGCGTCCGCGGTCCCGCCGCGGCCGGTGTCGGCCGTTCCGCCGCCGCGGCCGGTGACGCCGCTGCCGCCGCCCGGGGAAGAGCCGGCGCTCCCTTCGTTTCCGCTGCCGGTGACGCCCGTTCCTCCTCCGCCTCCTCGTGCGGCCCCGAGCGCGGCCCCGAGGACGCCTCCGCCGCCTCCGGCTTCGGTCCGGACGCCGCAGCCGGCGGCCGCTTCGGAAGCCTCCGTCGCGGTCTTCCAGAGCGTCGCGTCGGACCAGCCCACGGAGAACGTGCTGAGCGCCGCCGAGAAGCACGCCGGGATGCTCGACCCCTGGTCGGCGCCCCCGGAAGAGGAGCTCGTGCCGAGGCCGATCAGCCTCGCGCCCGCGGAGGGCGAGGATGACGACGAGGACGTCGTCACGAGCGCGCGCCTCGAGGTGCCGCCTGCCGAGCCCGCCGTCGTCATGACCGCGCCGGTGCCTGCGTCCGCCCCGCCGCCGCTGCGCAAGAAGGCGCCCGCGCCGCCGCCCGCGGCACCGACGGACTCGGGGGTCGTCTCGTCTCTGTCCGAACAGAGCGCGACCGCGGCCATTCGCGAAGCGGCGGAGGCGCCGACGATGGAAGTGCCCGTGGCGGTCATCCCGCCGGCGGCCATCCCGCCGCCTGCTCGCTTCCCGCCGGAGCAGACGCTGGTGTCGGCCGGCGTCGTCAAGGCAGACAAGCCCGCGTCCGAGACGCCCGCGGTCGACCTGTCGGCGGTCGAGGAGCTCGGGGATCTGCCTGACGACGCGCGCGCCGAGCTGCAGAAGACCGCGGCGGTGCACCGCCTCGCCCGCGAAGAAGAGCTGATGGGCTTCGCGCTCGCGTACGTCGTCTCGGGCGAGGTCGACGTCGCCGCGCAGATCGTCGACGCCGCGGCGGAGCGTCTGCGCGCGGGCGCCGTGCTCAAGGCGAAGGGGACGGTCGCCGAGAGCGTGCCGCTGCGCCTCATCGCCGTGACGGACGGCGCGGTCGTGGCCACGTGGGAGGCGGAGCAGATCGAGCCCGCCTTCAAGTCGTGCCCCTGGGTGGAGGACGATCTGCGCGCGTCGGCGAACCGCATGCAAGCGCTGGTCGGCATCACGCTCGGGTCGCTCGCCGATCGCCTCGACGCGTCACTGCGCGCGCAGGTCACCTCGAGGCTGGAGCTCCGGGAGATCGGCGAGGGCGAGGTCATCATCGAGCAGGACCAGCCGATCCGCGAGATGGCCATCGTGGGGCAGGGCACCATCGAGCTGCTCTCGGGCGACGAAATCGTCGGTCAGGTGACGGTCGGCGAGTTTCTCTTCCCCGCCGAGATCCTCGGCGGCGGCAAGGCGAGCTCCACGGCGCGTGCGGGCAAGGGCGGGGTGCTGCTGCTGGTTTCGGACCGCGCGATCGCGCAGGAGCTCATGGTGACGTGCCCGCCCCTGCTCGAGATCTTCGCCGGGATGTAGCGCCGGCCTACTCGAACGAGACGGTCGTGGGGCCGAGGGCGGCGGTCTTCTTCTCCGGCTCCTCGAGCTCCCAGCGCAGCTCCTCGTTGCCCTGCGCTCCCGCGAAGCGCAGGCCGAACCAGGTCGAGCTCTCGGAGATGGTGGGCTTGCCGTCGGCGCTGACGCGCGGAAAATCGATGCGGAAGCAGTGGCGGAGCGGCGAGGTGTACGGGAAGTAGCGGAACTCGATGGGCCCCGGCTTCACGAGCTCGATGCGCGTGGGCGCCGTCTCGTTGCCCTTCTCGTCGATGAGTCGGACGATCCACGCGCTCGTCGGCTTGGTGAGGTCGTCCCACTTCCACTTGGTGCCGTAGAGCGCGACGTAGAACTGATATTTCACCTGCGTCTCGGCGAGCGTCTTCTCGAGCAGCTCGCGCCGCTGCTCCACCGTGAGGCGGTAGTCCGACGAGTAGCGGACGACGTAGGCCCAGCGGAAGTCCCACGACTCGAACGTCGCCGTGGCGGTGAGCATGTCGTCGAGCTCGCTCAGCGTGAGGAGGCTCTCCGTCCGCGTCCAGCGGTTGAACACGGAGTTGTAGTCGCTCGAGACGTACTCGCGCGGACCGGAGGAGAGCGAGACGCGCGTCGCCGAGCACCCTTCGGCCAGCAGGGCGCCGCCGGCGAGGATGGCCAAGAGCCACGTGCGAGTCGAGGGGGTCACCACGGGTCGTTCCCTTAGACTAACCCACGCGCCTCGCGCCAGCTCGGATCCAGGCACGACGACAGGTAATTGCGGCCAGTATCCGGCACGATCGTGACGACGCGCTTGCCCGGACCCAGCCGCAGGGCGACCCGGAGGGCGGCCGTGACGGCCACGCCGGAGGAGGTGCCGGCGAGGATGCCCTCCTGCCGGGCGAGGGCCAGCATCATCGAGACGGCGTCGCGGTCGGAGACGAGCTCGACCTCGTCGGGAGCGACGCCGTGTACGGCGCACGAGTCGAGGTCGTCGACCACACCCTCCACGATCGATCCGTGGGGGCCGGCCGCGCTCGTTGGGTCCGGTGCGGCGCCGACGATTCGCACCCCGGGAACGCGCTCGCGGAGCACGCGCGAGACGCCGCCGAGCGTGCCGCCCGAGCCCACGCACGCGACGAACGCGTCGACCTTGTTCTCGCACTGCTCCAGGATCTCGAGCGCGGTCGTGAGGACGTGCGTGTTCGGGTTGGCGGGGTTCTCGAACTGATCGGGCATGAACGCGCCGAGCTCCTTGGCGAGCGCCTCGGCCTTCCCGATGTACCCCTCGGGCGAGCCGCCTTCCACGTCGGCGCGCGCAATCACCACCTCGGCGCCGAACGCGCGCAGCACCGAGAGCTTGTCCTTCGACGTCATCTCCGGCACGACGATGACGCAGCGATACCCGCGCACCGCGCACACCATGGCCAGGCCCACGCCGGTGTTGCCGCCGCTCGGCTCGACGATCGTCGCGCCATGGTCACGCAGGATGCGCCCGCTGCGCTCGGCGGCGTCGATCATCGCGAGCGCGGCGCGGTCCTTGATGCTGCCGCCGGGCGAGAAGAACTCGAGCTTCGCCACGACCTCGGCCGCGTCGTGCGGGATGACCCGGTTCAGTCGCACCATCGGAGTGCGGCCGATGGTCTCGAGCACGTCCTCGCGGATGCGATCCGTCCCGTCCACGGCGATCGACTCTACTGCAAACGCAACCTCCGTCCCATGGCGCACCGCATCAGCCGGCGCGTCGTGTTCGCGCAAGCCGTGTAACGGCCGTTGCATGGCAGCCGAGTCGCGCCATCGCAAACTCCCACGAACGTCGCATGGGGCGGGCGCCCCCGATCGCGCCGGCGAACGTGGCCCAAAGGCCCCACTGCAAGCCTCCAACTCTGCAGATCGTTTGGATGCCGTGGTCCGTCCAACGATACGAGGCGCCGCTGGCATGAGCGCTGCTTTTACGAAGGAAAGAAACCAACTCAACGCCCGGCTGGCCCATCGGCCACCAGGGCCAAAGCGAGGTGTAGCGTGTTCGAAAAGCTGGATCTGATGGTGCGCTTCTGGGAGCTCACTGCCAGGCATGCGACGCTCGGACAGCCGCTCGC
>DATIQP010000286.1:0-6268 GCA_035470765.1 Polyangiaceae bacterium
AGGCGGGTGGCCCGCCGCATGGCCGTGCACCGCATGGCGACGCTCGAGGAGTACGTGCGCTTGCTCCGGGAAGACCCCGCGGAGGTGCACGCCCTGTTCGACGACCTCCTCATCCACGTCACGGCCTTCTTCCGGGACGCCGAGGCGTTCGAGAAGCTCAAAGAGCACGCCTTCCCCGAGATCCTGAACCGCAAGCGCGACGGCGGCGTCATTCGCATCTGGTGCGCCGGCTGCTCGACCGGAGAGGAAGCCTACTCGCTGGTGATCGCGCTCCTCGAGTTCCTCGGCCAGGAGAAGGCCACCGACGTGCCGATCCGGCTCTTCGGCACGGACATCAGCGAGAAGGCCATCGAGCAAGCGCGCTCCGGCCTGTACTCCGAGGCCGTCGCCCGGGACGTCGGCGCGGACCGGCTCGCGCGCTACTTCACCAAGGTCGAGACCGGAGGCTACAGGATCAACAAGTCCGTTCGCGATTGTTGCGCGTTCGTGAAGCACGACCTGGGGAGCGACCCGCCGTTTTCGAAGCTCGACCTCGTGAGCTGCCGCAACGTCCTCATCTACTTCGGGCAGGAGCTGCAGAGGCGCGTCCTCGCTGCGTTCCACTTCGCGCTCAACGAGCCTGGCTTTCTCCTGCTCGGTCACGCGGAGAACATCGCGGACGGCGTGCAGCTGTTCGCCCCCGTCGACAAGGCGAACAAGATCTTCTCCAGGACCGCCGTGAAGAGCGCCCTCCGTCTCGTCCCGACCCGAGACGTGTTGCCGGCCGTGGCTCGACCCGTCGCTCCGCGCGGTCGCGCGGCGGTCCCCCTCGACCTCGTCAAGCGAGCGGAGAGCGTCCTACTCGACCAGTACGCACCGCCCGGCGTCATCATCAACGAGAGGATGGAGATCTTGCAGTTCCGCGGGCGCACCGGCCCGTACCTCGAGCCCGCGCCCGGGCAGCCGCAGAACGATCTCCTCAAGATGGCTCGCCGGGGATTGATGCCCGATCTGCGCATGGCCATCTCCAAGGCCTTGAAGGACCGGGTCACCGTCCGCAGGGCCGGCGTGAGCGTCGGACAGAATGGGTCGACACGCCTCTGCGACGTGGTGGTGGTCCCCATAGCCTCTCCTCCGGAGGCGCGCGAGCACACGTTCGCGGTGCTGTTCGAAGAGCCCCGCGCAGTGCCGCCGCCGGAGAAGCCAACCCGGCGAGGGACCAAGGCACGTCCGGCGCCCGGCAAGAAGGCCGATGACCGCCGAGTCGAGCGGCTCGAAAGGGAGCTGACGGCGAACAAGGAGTATCTCCGGTCGATCATCGAAGAGCACGAGCGGACCAACGAAGAGTTGATGGCGGCCAACGAAGAGCTCATCTCCAGCAACGAAGAGCTCCAGAGCCTGAACGAGGAGCTCGAGACCGCCAAGGAGGAGCTCCAGTCGACCAACGAAGAGCTGAGGACTCTCAACGAGGAGCTTCAGACTCGGAACGTCGAGCTCGACGCGGTCAACGGCGACCTCTTCAACATCCTCGGTGCCGTCGAGGTCCCGATCGTCATCGTGGATTCGAAACGTCGCATCCGCCGCTTCACGCCGAAGGCTCGCCCCATCCTCAACCTCCTCGCCTCCGACGTCGGACGCCCGATCGAAGACATCAAGCCGAGCCTCGGGGTCGAGGACCTCGACCAGAAGATCGCCGAGGTCGTCGACACGGTCACGGTGCACGAGGAAGAAGTCCAGGGGCGGGACGGCCACTGGTACCGACTCCAGATTCGGCCGTACACCACCGTCGACAAGAGGATCGACGGCGCCGTGCTGTCGGTCGTCGACATCGACGCCCTGAAGCGCGCGCTGGCGGCCGCCGAGTGGTCGCGCGACTACGCGAAGGCCACGGTGGAAGCCCTCCAGACGCCGGTCCTCGTGCTCGACGCCACGCTCCAGATCCTGTGGGCGAACGAGGCGTTCCACGAGAGGTATGGCGTCTCCCAGAACGAATCCGAGGGTCGGAACCTCTACGAGATCATGGGCGGGGCTTGGGATCTTCCCGCGCTCCGCTCGGGGCTCGGCGGCGTGCTCGAGGGGAGCTCCGGCTTCGTGCGGCTCGAGGCGGAGGCGGAGATCCCGCGCTTAGGAAAGCGAGCGGTGTCGCTCTCGGGCCGCGCGCTTCCGGCGCCGACCGGAGACAAACTGATCGTCCTGGCGGCGGAGGACATCACGGAGCGCCGGCGCGCCGAAGCCGAGCGGGCGCGAATGCTCGAGGACACCGAGGCTGCCAAGGCGAGCGCCGAGCAAGCGAATCGAACGAAGGACATCTTCCTCGCCACGCTCTCCCACGAGCTCCGCACGCCGCTGTCCACCCTGCTCATGCAGTCCCAGTTGTTGCAGCGCGGGCCGGTGGACGACGCGAGGCTCAAGAAAGCAGCCGAGTCCATCGAGCGCGCCACGAAGGCCCAGGCGCAGCTCGTCGACGATCTGCTCGACATCTCGCGCATCGTGACCGGCAAGCTGAAGCTGGAGCTGCAGGAGGTGCACGTGGCGTCCGTCGTCCGCGCGGCGGCGGAGACGGTCGGCCCGACGGCCGAGAAGGGCGGGGTCGACGTGGAGCTCCACCTCGACGAGGCGCTCGCGGTGGCGGGCGACTCGCAGCGATTGCAGCAGGTCGTCCTGAACCTGCTGACCAACGCCATCAAGTTCACGCCCCAGCGAGGTCGCGTGACCGTGACGGTCGACTCGGTCGATGGGCGCGCGCGGCTCCGCGTGAGCGACACGGGCATCGGGATCGAGCCCCAATTCTTGCCTCACGTCTTCGATCGCTTCACTCAGGAGGATCGCCTCCACACGCGCGCACACGCCGGTCTCGGCCTGGGGCTGGCCATCGTGCGCTACTTGGTGGACGCGCACGGAGGCAGCGTCCGGGCCGAGAGCGGCGGAAGAGGCAAGGGCACGACGTTCACCGTGCTGCTTCCTCTGATGAAGGAGAGAGGCAAGCTCGTGCCTGCGCACGCGGAGAGAGAGCCCGCCCGGTCGTCGCGCAAGGTGCCGGTCGCGAGCCTCGACGGCGTCCGCATTCTCGTCGTCGATGACAACGCGGGGGCGCGCGAGGCGCTGACCGAGATGTTGCGCATGAGTGGAGCCCGGGTTCGGTCCGCCGAGTCGGCCGCGCAAGCGTTGGGCATCCAGGAGGAGTTCAGGCCGCAGTTGCTGGTCTGCGACATCGCGATGCCCGAGGAGGATGGCTACAGCCTGCTCCGTCGGATCCGCGCCCTGGGGCCGAAACGTGGCGGAGACGTGCCCGCGCTGGCCCTCACCGCGCTCGCGAGCGAAGCGGACCGACGAAGCGCGACGGCGGCAGGCTTTCAGATGCACCTGGCCAAGCCGGTCGGGATCGACGCGCTCCTGGCCGCGCTCGTGGAGCTCCTGAACCGGCCGGCGACCGGCGCGGAGACGCACCCGCCAGCCTCGTGAGCTCCGCGCTCGGCCATCGCCCGCCGGCGACTGCCCCGCCGGAGGCTACGCCGTTGCCGGCTTGCGCCTCGGGGCCGCCTTCCGCTTCTTCGCCCGGACCTTCGGCGCTCCCGTGATCTCTCGACTGCGGTGCTCGGCCTTGGTCGCGAGCTCCTTCGCGCCGTGGAGCATCTTCTGCGCTCCCTGCTTCGCCGCGTGGACCACCTTCGTCGTCATGCGTTGAACGTCGTGGCTCGCCTTCTCGGTCGTTTCCCGGATGCGGTGGCCGCCCTTCCGCGTGGTCTTGGCGACCTTCTTTTCCGCATCCGTGGCCGCGTCGCTCGCCAGGCCGGCGACCTTGGCGACCCTGGCGCTTGCCCTGGCGACGATGCCCTTGGCCTTCGTCGCGACGTCGTCGATCTTGGAGGTGATGTTCTTTTTTGCCCGGGTTGCCTTGCTTGCCTTGGTAGCCATGCCCAGCGTCAAGCATGATGCGTGCCTCGGCACGCGAAGCTCATGAGCTGGGGGGCGCGCTCTCTTCGCGCAGCCGGATGGGACCGAACTTCGACGGGTCGTAGGGCGTCGGCTTCGTCTTCGCGTAGTAGGCGCGGATCGCGTCCATGTCGGCGCGCACGTCGCCGGAGAGGACGATCGGCGCGCCGAGCCCCGCGCGCTTGCGCCCGTAGTCGAGGTAGCCGGGGATGACGGGCACGCGAGCGCCGAGGGCGATGTGATAGAAGCCCGATTTCCAGAACTCGGCTCGCCCGCGCGTGCCCTCGGGAGGGATGCCGAGCAGGAAGCGGTCCCTCAGCCGGAACTGTTCGACCATCTGATCGACGACGTGGGTCGCGTGGCTGCGGTCGATGCCCACGGCGCCGAGCTTCTGCATCGCCGGCCGCAGCGGGCCCTTCATCCACGTGTCCTTGAGCATCCACTCCATCTCGAGGCCGATGCTCCGCAGCAGCGTCACGAGCAGCACGCCGTCCCAGTTGCTGGTGTGCGGTACGGCCAGGCAGACGGCCTTCTTCTCCGTCGGTACGTCGCCCTCGTACTGCCAGCCCGCCAGACGAAGGGATGCCGATGCGAGCTTGCTCGGTTTCACGGTCGCAGCATACGCGGAATGCGCCACGCAAACGCGATCAAGACGGCGTGCACGATCGTCCCGGAGGTGCGCAAAGCCTGCTCCGACGCAGGGTAGGCCGGCAATCGGCGCGCGGGCGCAACGCCCTTCGAGCGGAATGCCGCTGGTGGCGCAGCTGGTCCGTCTGTTGCCTTGTCGAGCAGGCGTGAAGCCGAAAATCCTCTTGCCTGTCCTCTGTCTCGTCGGCGCCTGCGTGAACGTCCCCCAGAGCCCACCCCCGGGGCCCACCATCGTCGCCGAGTTCGATCCTGCCGCCTCGCTCGTTCCCGCGCCGAACGACTTGGCCGCCAGGACAGGCCTGATCGTCGTGCCGCCCATACCGGGGGAGAGCCCCGCCCAGCGCGAGTTCGAGACGAGCTACCTGGGCACGCTCGCCGCCTTCCCGTTCGAGACGCAAGGTCAAGCCCTGCTGACGGGCGACCTCGACCCGACCACGGTCAATGCGCAGACGGTCCTCGCGTTCGATCTCGGCACGACCGCGTCGCCGTCGCAGACGCCGGTCGCGGTCACGCCTGCATGGGACGCGGCGCACCGCGCCATCATCGTCCCGCCGCCCTCGGGCGCCTGGACGCGCGCGCACAAGTACGCGCTCGTCCTCGTCGGAGGCAAGAGCGGCCTGCGCGGCGCGCAAGGCGAGGACGTCATCGGCTCCCCGGCCTGGGCGCTCGTCTCGAGCAGCACCTCGCTCGTCACCTGCCAGGACCTCACCGCCTCCAACTGCCGGCCCACGGTCGACATCATCCCCTCGACCCAGACGGACCCGGCCGCGCGCCTCGCGGAGCAGACGGCCAACGCCATCGAGCTCGAGAAACTGCGCCGGCTCTACGCCCCGCTGCTCGACGCGCTCGCGGCGGGCGGGCTCCCGCGCGAGAACGTCCCGCTCGCGTGGACCTTCACCATCGTCGACTCCGGCGAGGCGACGTTCAACCCCGATCCGGCCAACCCCGTCATCCCGTTCCCGAACGACATCCTGCGCGCCAACGGCAAGGTGAACATGCCGAACCTGAAGACGCGGCAGCCGCTCGGCCCGAACGACTGCGTGGCGCCGACGGATCCGCTCGTCGGGATCAGCTGCGGCCTGAACCAGCTCGACGGCTTCTCGACCCTCGTGGCCCCAATCAGCGAGAACTCCGACACGCTCGGCGCCGCGATGCAGGCGACGATCGCGCCGAGCTCGCTCAGCACGAGCTCGGTCGGCCTCGTGCCCGTGGCGACGCTGGCTCCCGCCGGCGAGAGGACGCCGCCCAAGTTCACGCCCTGCCTGAACTGCGTCTCGAGCAAGGATACCCAGGGCAACCCCCAGACCTCGCCGCAGCAGCTTCAATGGAGCCTCCAGGCGCCGCTCGACGAACAGACGACCTACCTCGGCTACATGACCGGCGGTGTCGTCGACGATCAGGGCAAGCCGATCATCGCCAACCCGATCTTCGCCATGCTCCGCCTCGCCAACCCGCTCTACGACGGCACGCACAGCACGGTGAACCTGCTCACGGACGCGCAGGCACAACAGCTCGAGCTGCTCCGCGCCGCGATGAAGCCCGCGCTCGACGGCCTCGAGCAGGCCGGCGTGCCGCGGACGAAGCTCGCGCTGGCGTTCGCCTTCACCACGCAGTCCGAGTCGACGGTCCTCGACAAGCTCTACGGCTACCCGACCAGCCTCGCCCAGACCCTCCCCGACTCGCCACTCTACCTCGCCGACGTGACTCC
>DATIQP010000287.1:0-5538 GCA_035470765.1 Polyangiaceae bacterium
AAACGCGAAGAAGCCGATGCTGTCCTGCGCGACGATGAGCTGGCCGACCAGCTTCCACGTGCCCGCGGGGAACGTCGTCTCCGCGCCCACGCGCTTGCCCAGCGAGGGGTCGCACGTCGCGGCGGCTTCGCCGTCGTCTCCGGCGTCGGCTGAGGCGTCGCCGGCGTCCGGATCGGTCGTCGTGTCGGCGAAACAGCCCACGAGCGCCGCGGCGGTCAGAGCGGAGAGGACGCAGCGGCGGCCAAGGACGTTGCTGTCTTCCTGCTCGGAGCTCGACTGCACGGGCAGATGCTTTTTCATGTGCAGGAAAGTGCCTTCAGCCTCGCCTTTCCATGCAGGTTTTTCGATGTGGCAACACGCCCCGCAGGTGCGTCGCAGGTCGCCTCACCGCAGCGGCGGCGGGATGATCGAGCGCCGCAGCCAGCCGTTCTGCCGCGCCCGCTCGCCGGGAAATAGGGCGTCGAGCAGCTGCGGGATCAGGCTCGGCGCCTCGCTTGCGCCGCTCCGAGCGAGGAAGGCGTCGAGGTCGCGCGCGAGCTCGGTGCCGTTCGGATAGCGATGCTCGCGGTGCCGCTCGAGCGCCTTCTTCACGATGCGTGCGAGCTCGTCGGGGTAGCCGGGCACGAGGCTGCGCGGGTCCGGGATGGGGCCGGTGCGCACGGCCATCACCGTCTCCACGTCGTCGTCGCGCGCGAAGAGGCGGCGCATCGTCGTCATTTCCCAGAGGGTGGTGCCGAGGGTGAAGATGTCCGCGCGCCGGTCGAGCGGCAGCTCGAGGACCTGCTCGGGCGCGAGGTACGAGAGCTTGCCCTTCACGATGCCCGCCGACGTCTGGTGGCGCCGGCCCGCGGCCTTTGCCAGGCCGAAGTCGAAGAGCTTCACGCCGCCGTCGTAGGTCAAGAAGATGTTGCTGGGGTTGACGTCGCGGTGGATGAGCCCGAGTGGCTTGCCCTGCTCGTCGGCGAGATCGTGAGCGTGCGCGAGCCCCTCCGCGACGCGCGCGGCGATCCACGCGGCGACGTCCCAGCGCAGCGACAGCTTCTTGGCGACGCACGACTCCCAGACCTGCAGCAGCGTGTGCCCGATGAGCAGCTCGGTCGCGATGTAGTGCTGGTCTTGCTCCGAGCCGAACTCGATGGTGCGGATCACGTTCGGGTGATCGAGGTGCGAGAGGACGCGCGCCTCGTCGAGGAACATGTCGATGGCGTGCGTGTCACGCGCGAAGTCGTGCCGCACGACCTTGAGCGCGGCGACCTGGTCGCCCGCGCGGGCGAGGTAGATGGTGGAGAAGCCTCCTCCCGCGATCTTGGCGACGATGTCGAACCTTCCAAGGCGCCGTGGGCGCGGGGGCGGGGCCATGAGTACGTTGTACCCAACGCCCTCCGCTCACATCAACTCTGTTGGTCGAGCTTGACGATCTTGTCCTTGAGCTTCTGGACGACGTACGCGTAACCCTTGCCCGGCGACGTGAGCATCGAGTGGATTTCGCGGTAGTAGTTGCCCGTGAGGCTCGAGCTCTCGGTGACGATGTCGACGACGTGGTAGGGACCGCCCGCCGGCCCCGCGACGACGTAGTCGACGCGCACCGCGTCTTCGCGCGGGTTGACCTTCGACTTGGCCTCGGTGCGCACGATGACGTCGCTGCCCTGGCCGCGCGTGCCGGTGTACGTCACGTCGTAGTCGAGCGTCCGCTTGAGGTTCTTCCTGTAGTTCTTCTGGACGATCTGGCGGAGCAGGCCGCTGACCTCCGCCTGCTGCGCGGCGTTGAGCGAGCCCCAGTCGCCGCGGAAACAGCGGCGAACGAGCTCGTCGTAGTCCACCATCTTGTCGAACGTCGCGCCGATCTGCGCGTCGCGCTGCGCCGAGCTCGGCTGTTTGAGCAACGCGTCGAGCTGCGCGTGGCCCGTCTGGACGAACGTGTCGGGCGTCTCCGCGAGAGCGGTGGCGGTGGTGGCGAGGGTGACGGCGATGGCGACCACGGCGAGCAGGCGGCGGAGCGAGGGGCGCTTCATGGTGTTCGTAACCTTGGACGTGAGGGGTCTTGCGTCAATTCACACGGTCCCATTGCAAAAAAAAGACCGCCAAGCAAGCGTAGTCTTTCGGCTTTGCCGGCCTCGAGCGTGACCCGTCGGATACGATACTGTGAAGATCCGTTCGCGATCCGAGCTCAGCGCTCGCCGCGGTGGACGGCTCACCCGCCCCGATCGGGGGAACGGCTCGGTTGGTCGCCGACGGTGGCTTTGGCCCGCTGGAGCGTGAGCGAGAAGCGTGCGCCGCCGCCCGCTCCGCTCTCCACCGAGATGCTCGCGCCGAACGGCGCGTGGTCGTCGACGATTCGCTTGACCACCGCGAGGCCGATGCCCGCGCCGTGCGAGCGGGTCGTGTAGAAGGCGTCGAAGATGCGTCGCTTGGCCGAGTCGTCGATCCCCGGCCCTTCGTCCTCCACGGAGAGCTCCACCGAGCGCTCGGAGCGCACCCTGGCACGCACGCACACCGCGCGCCCGGCGGGGGTGGCCTGCAAGGCGTTGCGGACGAGGTTCCAGAGGACCTGGCGCATCTGCCCACCGTCGCAGCGTACGACGAGCGGCCCGTCGGGCCCCTCGTACTCGATGTGGCGGTCCTCCACCGTCGGAGAGCGCCTCGCGAGCTCGACCACGTCGCGAGCGACGGCCGCGATGTCCACCGACCCGACCTCGGGCGGGCGAGACTTCGAGAGATCGAGCATGTCCGAGACGAGGTCGTTGAGGCGAGAGACCTCGCGCGAGACGATGCCGAAGAGCTTCTTGTCCTCGGTCGACAGCGCAGACGCGTCGCGGAGCATCTCCACGGAGCCGGAGATCGAGCCGAGCGGGTTGCGGATCTCGTGCGCGAGCCACGCGGCGATCCGGCCGAGCTCGGCGAGCCGCTCGGCTTCCGTGTACCGGCGCCGCGCGATCTCCAGGGCGCCGCCGGTTGCCCGGAGCCGTTCGGACAGGTAGCCCGCGAGCCCCGAGACGACGACGATGGTGAGCCCGTTGAGCAGCAGCGGATATCCGAGCTGGTGCGTGGTCGTGGCGTAAGTGGCCTCGGGCTGGTCGAGCGGCGGCAGGACCGCGTGCGTGACGAAGCCGACGCACAGGAGGCCGTACAGCCCGAAGCCCACCGTGGCGGCGAAGCCGGCGCCCCGCACGCCGATCAGCACCGCGCCCACCAGCACCGTGAGGCCGTAGAAGGACGTCGCGCCGCTCGACGCGCCTCCGGTCACGTAGACGATCGCGGTCCACAGGAGCTGGTCGATCACCAGGTGCCCGAACGAGAGCACGCCGAGGCCCTTGCGCGCGCGGAGCAGCGTGGCCTCGATGGCGGAGACCGCGTACGCCACGGTGATGGTGCCGAAGACGAGCTTGAGCGAGTAGGGGTATCGCTCGAGGCTGCCGCGCAAGTAGAAGAAGGCGGTGAAGCCGAGGAGCAGCGTGGTGACGACGAGGCGCGTCGCAGTCGCCCACATCAAGCGCGTCTGCGGGGTCGAATCCGTGGGGGTCGCGGACCCGTCCGCCTGGGGCGCCATGGTGGCGGTCAATCGGACTTGATCTTGCCCGCGAGCGAGAAGATCGGAAGGTACATGGCGATGAGCACGGTGCCGACCACGCTGCCGATGCCGACCATCATGAACGGCTCGATCAGGCTGGTGAGCGCCGCGACGGCGACGTCGACTTCTTCCTCGTAGAAGTCGGCGATCTTGTTGAGCATGGCGTCGAGGGCACCGGTCTGCTCGCCCACGCCGACCATCTGCACGACCATCGGAGGAAAGACGTTCGCCTCCATCAGCGGCTCGGCCATGTTGCGGCCCTCGCTGATCTTCTGGCGCGCGTACATGACGGCCTCCTCGATGACCATGTTGCCCGCGGTGCGCGCGACGATCTCCAGCGCGTCGAGGATGGGGACGCCGGAGGAGAGCAGAGTGCCGAGCGTGCGCGTGAAGCGAGCGACCGCGATCTTGCGGATCACGTCGCCGACGATGGGGACGCGCAGGAGGGTCTTGTGGATGTAGCGCCGCCCGTCGGGCCGCCGGTACGCGGTGACCAGGCCGACCGTGATGCCGGCGATGAGCAAGAGGACCAGCGGCAGGTTGCCGACGAAGGCCTCCGACGCGGAGATGACGATCTGGGTGATCTTCGGGAGCTCGTCCTTGCTGCCGAGGTCCTTGAAGATGTTCTTGAACGACGGGATGACCCAACCGAGCAAGATGCCGCACACGCCGAGGAAGACGACTCCAACGACGCTCGGATAGACCATCGCGCCGCGCAGCTGGCGTTTGAGCTTGACCGATTTCTCGTTGTAGACGGCGAGGCGGTTCAGGATGTTGTCCATGATGCCGCCCTTCTCGCCCGCCTCGACGAGGTTGCAGTACAGGCTGTCGAAGACGGCGGGGTGGCGGTGGAGCGACTCGCTGAACGTCTTGCCTTGCTCGACCTGCGACTTGATGTCGGCGATGATGCCGGAGAAGGTCTTGTTGTCGGTCTGGTTGCCGAGGATGTCGAGGCACTGCACGATGGGCAGGCCAGCGTCGATCATGGTGGCGAGCAAGCGGGTGAAGGTGACGAGGTCCTTCTGGGAGACGCCGCTCCCGATGGAGAAGCCGCTGAGGGTCTTGCCCTTCTTCTTGACCTTGGTCGGGAGCAGGCGCTGGGCGCGAAGGCGAGACTCGACGGCTTCGGCGTCGTCGGCCTCCATGGAACCCTTTCTGACCTCACCGGCAGGGCCGCGTGCTTCCCAGACCCACTCCGCCATGACGCACAAAGGTAGCGTGTTTCGCTCGCCAGGGTCAAAGAGAGGCGGGAGGTGACGGCAGCCACGCTCGAGGTGGGCGCGATTTGTCGCGAGGTCGTCTCCCGTGGGGTCGCGCCGAACGCGGCGGCCGGGTTCGCCCGGAGGACGGCGGGGGCATGGCGCTTCGTCTCGGGGGGTGAGGCCGGCGCCCTGTTCGACCTCGCGAGCGTGACCAAGTCGGTGTTCGCCGTGGCTTTCGCGCGGAGCCGCGTCGACCGTGGCTCGGCGCTGGCGGAAAGCCTCGACGTCGCACGAGGGACGTCGAGCGAAGACACTCCGCTCGAGCTCTTGTTCGCTCATCGCGCGGGCCTCGCGGCGCACCTGCCGCTCTACGAGCCGCTCGTGCGCGGCGAGCGCGTCGATCTCGCGAGCGCGCTGAGGGCCGCGGCAGACTCGCGCGACCGCCTCACGACCCTTCCCGCCGCGCCGCTCTACAGCGACCTCGGCTACCTGCTCGCGGGCAAGGCGACCGGCGATCCCGACGCTCTCATGCTCGAGCACGTCATCGGCCCCCTACGCCTCGAGCGGGAGCTCGGCAGCGCTTGGTCGCTCGGGAGGAGCGGCGTCGACGTCCGCGCGCTGGCCCCCCCGACGGAGGTCGTGCCCTGGCGCGGGGGCGAGCTGCGCGGGCGCGTCCACGACGAGAACGCGTGGGCCCTCGGCGGCGACCGCGCGTGCGGGCACGCGGGGCTCTTCGGCGACGTCGACGCGGTGCTACGCTTCGGGGCC
>DATIQP010000288.1:0-1862 GCA_035470765.1 Polyangiaceae bacterium
TGCAAGAAACCCGAGGGCGGGACCTCCGAGTCACAAGCGGCCCCCACCGCCACGAGCTCCACTGCGGCGGGCGGCGGCGAAGAGGAGGCCAAGGATCTCTTCAAGACGCGTTGCGTCCCCTGTCACGGAGACCAGGGCAAGGGCAACGGCCCGGGCGCCGCGGCCTTGAACCCCAAGCCGCGCAACTACACCGACGCGACCTGGCAGGCGTCGGTGACCGACGAGCAGCTCAAGAAGACGATCGTGGGCGGCGGCGCCGCGGTTGGCAAGAGCCCGAACATGCCCGCCAACCCGGATCTCGAGGGCAAGGATGCCGAGCTGAACGGCCTGGTCGCGATCATCCGCGGCTTCAAGGGCAAGTAGAGCCGAGCGGCGCGAGGCAAGTGTCGGCGTGCTATCTGCACGCCGACTGACGTCGGTCATACCTGCGCCTGCCGCCCCCGGGATATGTCTTCGATGGGGTGGTCGTGGCCAAGGACAAGCAGCTCTCGAAGTTCTACGCGTTCCTGGCGAAGCCGCTCTTCTTCCGGGCAAGGTTCGCGCTCGCCCTGCTGGTCGGCCTGCTCGCGCTCGCCATCACCCAGCCGCTCTGGCGCATCCAGATCTACTCGCCGCAGTACGCGAGCGGGCTGACCCTCGACATCTACGCACACCAGATCGACAGCGGCCGCGGCGGCGCGGATCTGCGCGACATCAACATCCTGCACCACTACATCGGGATGCACCCGATCGATCGGCAGGACCTCTCCGATCTCGACTGGATGCCCTTCGCGCTCGGGCTCATCGCGATCCTCGCCCTCCGCTGCGCGGCCGTCGGCGACGTGCGGTCGCTCGTCGACGTGGTCGTGATGACGTTCTACGTCTCGGCGTTCGCGATGGCCCGCTTCTTCTTGAAGATGCAGGCCTACGGCGAAAACCTCGACCCGGACGCGCCGGTCAAAGTGAGCCCGTTCAGCCCGCCGCTCTTTGGGTCGAGCCGCGTCGGCGAGATCATGACGTTCTCGACACCTCGCGCGGGCTCGTACCTCGTCGCGCTCTTCGCCGCGGGCGCCCTGGCGATCCTCGTCTACCATCTCGTCGTCGGGCGGCGCAGCGAGCTCGGGGCTCGATGAGCCCGTCGCGCCTCGCCTGGGCGGGCGCGGCGCTGCTCGCGCTCGGCTGTCGTCGCGAAGAGCCCAGGCCGACCTCGGCTGCGAAGGTCGCGTGCACGCCGCGCACCGCCGAGAAGCTCGGCATCCCGTTCGTGCGAGTGTGCCCGCCGGGTGAGCCCGGGTTCTGGATCAACGCGGCGCCCATGGGTTGCTCGGCAGGCGAGCACGAGGGCATACGGTGCCCACCGACGACGCCGATCGGACACCCGGTGGGAGCCGGCGGGCCGCTCCGCTCGTCGCTCGCCGCCGTGACCGACCACGACACGGCCGCTCGCCTCTGCTACTTCCGCATGGGCGGCCACGTCGCCTCGCGCGCGGAGCGATCGAAGGCGAGGGCCGCCGGCCTCGCGACGGTGCTCGTGACGGAGTCCGACGCATCGCCCGTGCGATTTCGCCTCGAGGAGGCACCCGAGTGGGTCACGGAGGAGGGCGGGGAGGCGTGCGAGAACGGCCTGCCGTCGGCGACGTGTCACTTCGGCTGGTTCCCGTCGACGAGCCGGAGCACCGCCATCCGGTGGCCGCAGGTGCGCGCGTGCGACGCGCGGTTCGTGGCGCCGCCCCCGGCGGACACCGCGCTCGTCGAGCTCGGCTCAGGGTGCGCCGCCGCGACGTGGACGTGGCCACCCGACGGCGGCTCCGTCGCTCTCCCTTGCGCGCTCAAGAGCCCGGCGCGAAACGATCGCGGCCAGCCCGTGAGCGCTGCGTTCACGT
>DATIQP010000289.1:0-11427 GCA_035470765.1 Polyangiaceae bacterium
GCGCTGTTGGCGTACGTCACCGCGTCGAGCAGCAGGTAGTCGCTCGCGCCCGGCTCGCGCGTGAGCAGGCTGCCGACGAGGCCGCCGGTGCACGACTCGGCGATGGCGAGGGTGAGGCCGCGGTTGCGAAGGACGCGGCCGACGACCGACGCGAACGTGTCGTCGCCCTCGCCGTAGATCACGTCGGCGAGGCGCGCTCGCACCTCGGCGGTCGCCTTCTCGCAGGACTCGCGCGCGACCTGCTGCGACGAGCCCTTCGCCAGGATCTTCACCTCGATCTCCGGGAAGTGCGCGCGGTAGCCGATGGTCACGTTCGGGTTCGCCGCCTCGATGCCCGCGAGCTTCTCGCCCACCACGCTCTCGGGCAGGCCGAAGGTCTTGAGGCGGATCTGGAAGGTGTCGTTCGGCGCGAGCGCGCGGATGCGCGGCGTGACCTGCTCGTCGAACATGCGCGTCATCTCGCGCGGCACTCCGGGCATGAAGAACGCGAGCGCGCCGCCGATGCGCACCGAGAAGCCGGGCGCGGTGCCGATCGGGTTGGGCAGGATCTCCGCGCCCTCGGGGAAGTCGGCCTGCTTGGCGTTGGACTGGCTCATCGGCCGCCCGAGCTTCTCGAAGCGGCGGCGGATGTGCTCCAGCGAGGCCTCGTCGCGCCGCAGGCCGACGCCGAGCGCGGCGGCGACGCACTCGGTGGTGAGGTCGTCGGTCGTGGGGCCGAGGCCGCCCGTGGCCACGATGACGCTCGCGGTCTCGGCGAGCCGCTTGAGCGTCGCGACGATGCGCGCGCGGTCGTCGTCGACGACGACGTGCTCGAAGACCTCGAAGCCGATGGAGACGAGCTCCGCGGCGATGTAGGGCGCGTTCGTGTTGACGAGCTCGCCACGGGAGATCTCGGTTCCGATGCTGATCACGACGGCGGTCATGGGACCGTCGAGGCTACTCCAACCCCCGCGAACCGCTAGCCGCGGCTCGTCCGAGGGGGTGTGCGTCAGCCGGCCGATCGTAGGCGCAGCGCCCGCCGAGGGCCGGGTCCCGCGTGGCCGGATCGAGCTCGGCGTGCGCCCAGGTCCGCAGCTCGGCGGCGAGCTGGCTCTCGTACGAGCCGCCCACCGCGACGGCCTTGCCGCCCGCGTCGGTCGACGTCCACTCCGCCACGTTCCCCGCCAGATCGTGCAGCCCGAGCGGGCCGTCGCCGTCGGCGTGAGAGCCCACGGTGTCGGGGCCCTTCGCGCCGTGGCCGCACGGGCCGGCGACGAGACCCCAGGCGGCGCGCCGGCAGACCGCGCCGGTGTCGCCCCACGGGTAGCGGTGCGCCTTCGCCGTCGACGCGGCGGCGATCCACTCGTCCTCGGTGGGGAGGCGCCCGCCGAGGCGCGTGCAGTATGCAAGGACCTCCTCCCGCGTGAGCTTCCCCGCGGCGCGGGCGCGGTCGACGGCGCGGTCGGGGTGCAGATCCCCCTCGGTGATCTCGAAGGCGTCGAGCGCGAACGGGGCGACGTGGAGGGTGCGCGGCGCCACCAGCCCCTCGGCCTCCCAGTCGGCGGCCCCGAGCACGAGCGTGGTCTCGGGGACGTCCACGACCACGCGCGGCGCGACGCAGTCGGCGCCCTGGAGCTCGAGCGGTTTGGGGCAGGCGCGCGCGGGCCCGCACTCCTTGCCGTCGCCGCTCACCGCCGCGCAGCAGCGCAGCCCGACGGGATAGAAGCCCGCGCCGCACTGCGGCCCGGTGCCCTTGGCCGCGACGATCACCGCGACGCTCGCGATCGCGCACACGGCCGCGATCGCCCAGAGCGCCAGGCGCCAGCGCGTCACGACGCGGCGATCCTCACGGCGAGCGCGCCGATGCCGTCGATCTCGACGACGAGGCGATCCCCCGCCACGAGCGGGCCGACGCCCTCGGGCGTGCCCGTCACCAGCAGATCGCCCGGCTCGAGGGTCATGATGCCGCTCGCGTAGCTGACGAGCGCGGCGACGTCGAAAACCATCTGCGACGTGTTGCCGTCCTGCCGGACCTCGTCGTTGACCAGGCAACGAACGCGGAGCGCCGACGGGTCGAGGTCGGTCTCGATCCACGGCCCCGTGGGGCAGAAGGTGTCGAAGCCCTTCGCGCGCGTCCACTGGCCGTCCTTGCGCTGCAGATCGCGCGCGGTGACGTCGCAGACGCAGGTGTAGCCGAAGACGTGGCTCATCGCGGCGTCGCGCGGGACGTTGCGCGCGGTCTTCCCGATGACGACCCCGAGCTCGGCCTCGTGCTCGACGCGCGAGCTCTCCTTCGGCAGCACGACGACGCCGCCGTGGCCGACGAGCGAGGTCTTCGGCTTGAGGAACAGCAGCGGCTCGGTGGGGACCTCGTTGCCGAGCTCCTTGGCGTGGGCGACGTAGTTGCGGCCGACGCAGAGAATCTTGAACGGCTCGACCGGGGCGAGCAGCTCGTCGTCGCGCAGCGGCACGGTCTGCCCGGTGGGCTCGCCCCCAGCCCACGGCGCCGCGCTGTAGACGAGGGCGTCCTGTCCTTCGAGGCGGGCCCACACGCCCCCGCCTTTGCCGAGTCGAGCGAAGCGCATGGCGCGAACTTAGCAGAACTTCATTGGGTGTCGGCCCGCGGTCGTGGACAATGGCCAACCCGAAACCTTGGAGAGGAGTCGCCCATGGTGGCGCAGAGTCGTCAGAACGAACAGGATGACGAAGACATCCCGGAATCGACGCAAGCGAAGAAGCGTCGCGTCCCGGTTCCCGTCCTCGTGCTCGCCGCGCTGGCGCTCGCCTACGCGGGCTACCGCTACTACCTCTCGCGGCAGCCTTACGAGTGGAGCGGGACGGTGGAAGCGCGCGTCGTCTACGTGGGCTCGCGCGTGGGCGGTCGCGTCAAGGAGGTGAAGGTCAAGGAGGGCGACGACGTCAAGAAGGGCCAGGAGCTGATCGTCCTCGAGCCCGGCGACCTGCTCGCCCAGCGCCTCGGCGCCGAGGGTCAGCTGGTGCAGGCGAAGGCGAACCTCGACAAGCTCGAGAAGGGCGCGCGGCCCGAGGAGCTCGAACAGGCGCGCGCCGTCGCGTCGAGCGCCGCGGCCGCGCTCCAGGAAACGCGAGCCGGCGCGCGGCGCGAGCAGATCGAGGCGGCGCGCGCGCGGCTCCTGGCGGCGCAGGTCGCGGTCGACAAGGGGCAGCTCGACGAGCGGCGCGCCAGGGAGCTCGTGGCGACGAAGGCGATCTCGCAGGCGGAGGCCGACGACGCCGAGGCCGCGGTGAAGGCCGCGATCGCCCAGCGCGACGCCGCGAGGGCCGCCCTCGACGAGCTCGAGCACGGCGCCCGCAGCGAGGACATCGCGCAGGCGGCGGCGAGGGCCCTCGAGGCGAAGGCGAGCGCGGACCTCGTGAAGGCCGGCGCGCGGGTCGAGGATCTGCGCGCGGCCAAGGGCATGGTCGACGCGGCGCAAGGCCGGCTCGACGCCATCGACTCGCAGATCCAGGAGCTCGTCGTCACGGCGCCCGTCGACGGCCGCGTCGAGTCGCTCGATCTCCGGCCGGGGACGATCCTCGCGCCGAGCGCGACGGCCGCGACGATGGTCGAGAAGGGGCAGCTCTACGTGCGCATGTACGTGCCCGAGACGCAGCTCGGGCGCGTCCACGTCGGCGACGAGGTCCCCGTCAACGTCGACTCCTTCCCGGGCCGCACGTTCCGCGGCAAGGTCGAGCACATCAACGCCGTCGGCGAGTACACGCCGCGCAACCTGCAGACGTCCGACGAGCGCGCCAACCAGGTGTTCGCGACGCGCGTGGGCCTGAGCGACGAGCAGGATCTCCGCGCGGGCATGGCCGCCTTCGTCCGGGTGCCGAAGTGAGCAACGAGCACGAGCCGGCCATCGTGGTCGAGAAGGTCTGGCGCAAGTTCGGCGACTTCGTGGCGCTCCGCCACGTCGACCTCGTCGTCCCGCGCGGCTCGATCTACGGGCTGCTCGGGCCGAACGGCTCGGGAAAATCGACGCTGATTCGCATCCTGTGCGGCCTGCTCGCGCCGAACGCCGGTCGCGCGAGCGTGCTCGGCCTCGACGTCGCCACCCAGGGCGAGGAGATCCGCCGGCGCATCGGCTACATGAGCCAGAAGTTCTCGCTCTACGAGGACCTCACCGTCGACGAGAACCTCGATTTCTACGCGCGCGTGTACGGCCTGACCGGCGCGAGCCTCCGCGCTCGCAAGCGCGCCGCGATGGACCTGACGCACATCGGCCCGTACCGCGACCGCCGTGCGGGGCAGCTCTCCGGCGGCTGGAAGCAGCGCCTCGCGCTCGGCGCGGCCCTCATGCACCAGCCCCGCGTCGTCTTCCTCGACGAGCCCACGGCCGGCATCGATCCGGTCGCGCGGCGCGAGCTCTGGGACCTGCTCTTCTCGCTCGCGGCCGAGGGCATCACGCTGCTGGTCACGACGCACTACATGGACGAGGCCGAGCGGTGCGGGCGCGTCGGCTACCTGTACATGTCGCGCATGATCGTGAGCGGCACGCCCGCCGAGCTCAAGGCCAACCCCGTCGTCAACCGCAAGGGCTTCCGGCGCGTGGAGGTCACCACCGTCAAGACCGCGCAGGCCCTGCGAGAGCTGCAGCGCAACCCCGCGTGTCCGAGCGCGACCATCTTCGGGCAGTCGGTCCACGCCGTGGTCGCCGACGAGCTCGACGACGAATCGCTCCTGCAGGAGCTACGGCGCCACGGCTTCGACGACGCGTTCGTCCGGGACATCGCGCCCTCGCTCGAGGACGTCTTCGTGGAGCTCACCAACGAATCGGCGGCGATCCCGCCGCCCAGCGCGAGGCCTTCGCCATGACCAAAAACCAGCGGATCTGGGCCTCCTTCGTCGCGATCTTCCGTAAGGAGTTCCTCCACATCAGGCGCGATCGCTCCACCATGGTGATCGCCCTGACGATCCCCATCTTCCAGATGGTGCTCTTCGGCTTCATCGATCAGACGGTGAACGACCTGCCGACGGTCGTCGTCGACCAGGACAACTCGAGCCAGAGCCGCGAGCTGATGGACCAGCTCCGCGCCACGGGCACCTTCGCGATCCGCCGCATCACCGAGAGCCCGCACCAGGCGCGCCGGGAGATCGCCGCCGGCCGCGCGCGCGTCGGCGTGATCATCCCGCCCGACTACCACGACAAGCGCGCGCGGGGCACGGGCGCCAAGGTCCTCGTCCTCATCGACGGCTCCGACTCCACCGTCAGCGCCCAGGCGCTCGCCGCGGTCACCGGCATCGCGGCCAACGTCAGCCTCGAGGAGGTGTCCGAGCACGCGCGCGGCAGCGGCACCTCGCCGGAGCCGCCGCTCTCGACCCAGCCCGTCATCCTGTTCAACCCCGACGGCCGCACGGCGAACTACATCATCCCGGGTCTGGTCGCGATCATGCTGCAGATCGTCGCCATCGTGCTCACGGCCATCGCCATCGTGCGCGAGCGCGAGCGCGGCACGCTCGAGCAGCTGCTCGTCACCCCGATCGACCCTCTGGGCTTGATGTTGGGCAAGCTCGCCCCCTATCTCGTGATCGGCATCGTGGAGACGGGCATCATCCTCGCGGTGATGCGCTTCGGCTTCTCGGTGCCCATCCAAGGCAACCTCGTCTTCTTGTTCGCGATGGCGCTCGTCTACCTCTTCGCTCTCCTCGCGCTCGGCCTGTTCATCTCGACCCGCGCGCAGACGCAGGCGCAGGCCCAGCAGATGTCGCAGTTCTTCTTTTTGCCGAGCGTGTTCCTGAGCGGGTACATCTTCCCGACCGCGGGGCTTCCGTTCGTGCTCTACGCGATCGGCCGCGTGCTCCCGGCGACGCACATGATCGAAATTATGCGCGGCATCGTGCTGCGAAACGCGGGGCCCGCGGAGCTGTTGCCGAACGTCGCGGCGCTCGTCGTCATCAGCGTGGTGCTCGTCTGGGCGAGCGTCCGGCGCTTCAGGAAGGTGGCTCTATGACGTCCGAAGATCCCGTCCGCCTCGCGTTCTCGCCCGACGGCGACGACGCCTTCATGTTCTGGGCGCTGCTGCGCGGCAAGATCGACACCGAGGGCCTGCGCTTCGTCGCCGAGCAGCACGACACCGAGTCGCTCAACGCGATGGCGGATCGCGAGGCGGTCGACGTGCTCGCCGTCTCCATGGCGCGCTACGCCGCCATCGCCGATCGCTACCTCCTGCTCCCCCACGGCGCGTCGGTAGGCCGCGGCTACGGCCCGGTGGTCGTCGCGCCGAGCGCGCTTCCGCTCGCGGACCTCGCGGGCAAGCGCGTCGCGGTGCCCGGGCTTCGAACGACGGCGTACCTCGTGCTGCGCATGCTGCTGCCTCGCTTCGAGCCGGTCGTCGTGCCGATTGCCCCGCACGATCTCGTCTTCCAGGCGCTCCGCTCCGGCAACGTCGACGCCGCGCTGCTCATCCACGAGGGTCGCCTCACGTTCGAGAGCGAGGGCTTCGCGCTCGTCGCCGACATCGGCGCGGAGTGGACGCGCATGACGGGGCTCCCCCTCCCGCTCGGGGTCAACGTCATCCGCCGCGGGCTCGGCGCCGAGCGCATCGCGCGCATCTCCCGGGTGTGCCGGAGGTCGATCGTGTGGGCCCTCGAGCACAAGGAGGAGGTCATGACGGAGCTGCTCGCGCACCCGGGCCCGCTCGACCGCGAGAGCCTGGATCGGTACCTCGGCATGTACGCAAACGCCGACACCGAGGGGATGGCCGAAGACGTCGTCCGGGCTATGGATCAGCTATTCGAGCGCGGCGCCAGGCTGGGTTTGGTGACGGAACGCCCCGTCATCGAGCTCGCGCCCTGAGTCAATGCGAGTGAAGCTTTCCATCCGAAACGGAGGTCGTTGCGGCGCCTGCGGGGACCGGTAGACTTCTGGTTTGGGCGGGTTGTCTCGGACGTACGCTCACTCACTCCGTGGTCTGGGCGTCGGAGGTCGGCTCTCATGAGGTTCTTGGCTTCGGCAGCGATGGGCGCCATCGTCCTCGCGGTAGGGTGTTCTTCGTCGCAGGGTTCTTCCCCGTCCACGTCGTCGCAAACGCAGCCCGTCCAGGGCGGCACCGTCGACACCACCCACAACTACGCCGTGGGAGTGTGCGTCGGCAGCGGGCCCGGGCAGTGTCAGCTCCTGTGCTCGGGCGCGCTCATCGCGCCCAACCTCGTGATGACCGCGCGGCACTGCGTCGACCAATCGCCTTCGCAGATCGACTGCACCAACCCGACCTACAACACGTTTGGCGGGCTCCACACCTCGGTCGCCAACTTCTGGATCACGACCTACTACCAGATGTTCCAGGGGTCGAACGGCTGGCACCAGGCGACGAAGATCGTGACGACGCCCGGCACCGCCGTGTGCGGCAACGACATGGCGTTCATCATCCTCAGCGACAACGTCACCGTCGGCCAGGCGGGCGGCGCTTTCGTGACGCCCGTCGTGCAGTACCCGATGACGGATCACACGCGCTACAAGACGACCGTCACGGCGATCGGCTACGGCGACACGTCGGCGACGACGCAGGACGCGGGCACGCGCCACATCCTGCAGAACGTGAACCTGCTCTGCATCCCGGGCGATCCGATCATCGACTGCGGCACGCAATCGCAGATCAACGTCAACGAGTTCGTCTCCGGCGACTCGACGTGCGAGGGCGACTCGGGATCGAGCGCCTTCGAGCAGACCAACTTCAACAAGAGCATCCCCGTCTCGTTCGGCGTGCTCTCGCGCGGCGGCTCCTCGGGCAGCACCTGCGTGCAGCCCGTCTACACGCGCACCGACAAGTGGTCGAGCCTCGTCATCAGCACGGCGCAGACGGCCGCGAGCATGGGCGGCTATCCCGCCCCCGCCTGGACGCAGCCTCCTCCCCCGGCCGACGCGGGCACGCCCACGCAGGACGCGGGCTCGTCCACGGGCGACAGCGGCACCACCACCCCGCCGCCGGGAGCGCTCGGCGCCACGTGCTCCGACAACACGCAGTGCGACAGCGGGCTGTGCGCCACCAACGACAACGGCCAGACCTACGTGTGCTCGGCGACGTGCGACCCGACGGGCGACGGCACCGACTGCGCGCCCTCGGGCTACACCTGCGTCGCTCAGGACGACGCCGGCACCGGGTACTGCTTCGCCTCGAACTCGGCGTTCACCAGCGGCAACTCGGGCGGCTGCGCGGTCTCACCCGCGAGCGATCCCTCCAAGCCCGTGCCCTGGGGCTCCGTCGCGCTCGCCGGCGTCTGGGCCGTCGCGATGCTCGGGCGCAAGCGGCGCCGGTGAAGCGAACCGTGTGAGGTCGTCACGTCCGCCACCACCTCGAACGTCGACGAGCTTCGCCCGGGGAGCGAGCAACAGCGCGCGCGCCTCGCGTCGGTGCGCAACCAGGTGCTCGGGCAGATGGAGCGCAAGACGCTCCGCTGGCGCCTGGCCTGGTTCGTCCCCTTCAAAGTCGTCGTCTTCGGCGTGCTCTGGGCGCGCGGCGAGCCCGGCCTGCGCGCCGTGGCGCAGCTCCTGTCGCTACTGGTGTGCGTCTCCGTGGCGCTGTACCCGCGCAAGGAGATCCGGGCGAGCGCGTGGCCGTTCTTCTGGCACGCCGTTCACTACTTCATCGGCCTGAGCATCACGGGTGCGCTGATGAGCCCGCTCACCCCGATGGGGTTGCCGATGGTCGCCAGCGCCGCCGTCATCCTGGAGTCGCGCCGGTCCCGGTGGATCGTGGTGGGCACCTTCCTCGCGGGCTTCGCGCTGCTGGCGTACGTCTCTCGCTTCTGCGCGTGGGGGTGCCTGCCGAAGCCCCTCGCGGGCGAGGCCCACGAGGCCAGCCTCGACTACCAGGTCGTCGCCGCCACCACCCTTGCGTTCACGGTGGTGAGCTTGGTGCGCATCGGGACGTTCGTCACCGACGCGTACACGCAGATCGCGCTCGAGCTCGCGGCGCGGCGCGAGGAGCTCTTCGAGGAGAGCGAGGACTACGCGCGGTCGCTCGAAGGTGTCGCCGCGCGTCTCGCGCACGAGGTGAAGAACCCGCTCGCGGCCATCAAGGGCCTCTCGACGCACGTGGCGCGCAACACCGACGACGCCAAGACCGCGGAGCGCCTCGCCATCGTCGCGCAGGAGGCGGACCGCTTGCAGGGCATCGTCGACGGCTTCCTGGGCTTCACGCGCGGGCTCGACGATCTGCGGCCGGCGCCCGTGCGCGCCTACGAGATCGCCCGCGAGCTGCTCTTGCTGCTGGAGACGCGCGCGGGCGACATGGGCGTGACGCTCGAGGTCATGGGCGACGAGCGCGCGGAGGTTGTGGCGGACGCGCGCAAGATCCGCCAGGCGCTGCTCAACGTCGTCCTCAACGCGCTGCAGGCGTCGCCGCGCGGCGGCAAGGTCACGCTCGCGGTGGCGCGCAGCGGCCCCGAGACGGTGCGCATCCGCGTCGTCGATCGCGGCGCCGGCATGACCAGGCAGATCCTCGAGCGCATCCGCAAGCCCTACTTCACGACGCGCAGCGGCGGCTCGGGCCTCGGCGTGGCGATCGCCCGGGCGCTGGTCGAGCAGCACGACGGGCGGATGCTCATCGAGAGCGAGCCCGGCAAGGGGACGACCGTCACCATCGAGCTCCCCACCGCGGGCCCGGCCGCGGTCGCGAAGCTGCCGGGCGTCGGCCGGGCGCCCAAGGAAGAAAGCTCGCCGCCGTCCTGATAGGGTGTGCCCCATGCCGCGCGTACTGGTGATCGATGACGACGCTTCGCTGCGCTACACGCTCGAGGCCGTGCTCGGCGACGCGGGCTTCACCGTCGAGGCGGCGAGCAGCGGCCCCGAGGGCCTCGGCTCGTTCGAGGCGCGAGGCGCCGACGTGGTGCTGACCGATCTCGCGCTGCCGGGAATGGACGGCATGCAGGTGCTCGAGAGCCTCCGCGCCCAGGACCCGAGCGTGCCCGTGCTGATGCTCACCGCGCACGGCTCCGAGCGCGTCGCGGTCGCCGCGATGAAGGCGGGCGCCTTCGATTACCTGCCCAAGCCGTTCGACCCCGACGAGCTGGTGCTCTCCGTGCGCCGCGCGACCGAGACGCGCGACCTGCGGTTGCAGAACGCCCGCCTGCGGACGGAGAGCTCGCTCGGCCGCGCGATAGTCGCCGAGAGCCCGGCGATGAAGCGCGTGCTCGACGTCGTCGCGCGGGTCGCCCCCAAGGACGTGACCGTGCTGCTCCTCGGCGAGAGCGGCTCCGGCAAGGACGTGATGGCGACCGCGCTCCACGCGCACTCGCGACGCGCGGACAAACCGCTCGTCCGCTTCAACGCCGCGGCGCTGCCGGCCGAGCTCGCGGAGGCGGAGCTGTTCGGGCACACCAAGGGCGCGTTCACCGGCGCGCAGGCGGCGCGGCAGGGCTACTTCCAGGCCGCGCACCAGGGCTCGCTCTTCATCGACGAGGTGGGCGAGCTCGCGCCGCCGGTCCAGACCAAGCTCCTTCGCGCGCTGCAGTCGGGCGAGGTCCAGCCCGTGGGCGGGCGCGCCGAGCTGGTTGACGTGAGGCTGATCGCCGCCACCAACCGCGATCTCGCCGCCGACGTGAAGTCGGGTCGTTTCCGCGAGGACCTCTTCTACCGGCTCAACGTGGTGCCGATCCGGCTGCCGCCGCTGCGCGAGCGCCAGGAGGACATCGCGCCTCTCGTGCGCGTCTTCGTGCGCGCCTACGCGGAGCGCTACGGCATGGGCCCCGTGGAGATCGAGCCGGCGCTCGTCGCGGCGCTGGTCAAGCTGCCCTGGCCCGGCAACGTCCGCGAGCTCGAGAACTCCGTCGCGCGGATGCTGGCGCTCGCGCCCGACGAGAAGCTCACGCTCTCGCTGTGGCGCTCGCTCGGCGACCCGCGCGCGCAGCCCCCGGTGGGGAGCGCAGCGGCGGACCCGGGCCCCTCGCACCCGCTGCGGGCGAGGGTCGAGTCCTTCGAGCGCGCCATCATCGCCGAGCAGTTCGAGGCCGCGAACCGCAACCAGAGCGAGACCGCGCGCCGGCTCGGCGTCTCGCGCCCGGCGCTGATCGAGAAGCTGCACAAGTACGGGCTGATCGGCTCCGGCAGCGAGCCCCGATGACCCGGCGCGCGCTGCTCGCGCTCGTGATCGCCCTCGCGGCGTGCCACCGTTCGGCGCCGCACCCGCGCGACGGAGGCGTGGCGCGCGTCGTGTCGCTGTCCCCCTCGACGACCGAGACCGTGGCGGCTCTCGGCGCGCTGCCTCTGCTCGTCGGCCGATCGCGCTACTGCGACTACCCGCCCGAGGTGGCGAAGCTGCCCGAGGTGGGCGGCTACGTCGACCCCAACGTCGAGGCGATCGTCGGGCTCCGGCCCGATCTCGTCGTGGGCGCGCGCGGGCCGGCGGGGCGCCGGATCGACGACGTGCTCCGCGAGCGCGGCATCGACACGTACTTCCCGGCGACCGAGAGCGTCGCGGACGTGCTCG
>DATIQP010000290.1:0-4731 GCA_035470765.1 Polyangiaceae bacterium
CCCTTGGACGTCTTGGTCTGGTTGTAGGCCTTGGCGAGGTAGTTCTGCTGGAAGTCGGAGCTGAACGTGGTCGTCCGGTCGTAGAAGTCCTGCACGTTCTTCACGGCCGTGGCGGCGTCCGGTGGGGCCGGGGCGTTCTGCGCGGTGGCCGGAAGGGATGTGGCGAGGATGGTCGCGCCGAGAAAAGTCGCACCGATGAGCCTGCGTAACATGTCGATTCCTTTAGTCCTTGCCAGTTAGACGAGCGAGCCGGGATTTCCTTACGGCCGCATCATGGTCTTGGCGGTCCGGGCGTCAAGGGCGGAGCGCTCGAGCTCGTCGGTGCCGGGGCGGCAGGGCCTGCGTTCGCATCGCGACCACGAGAAGAGCAGGCCGGCGCCGCATGGAGCACAGGGTGGACGACGTCGCGTCGCCGCGCAATCGGCGAGGCCGCGGCCCGCTCAGATCGATCCCGGTGACTCTCGCGGCGCGATGCGCCCGCGGCGGCGCCAACCTTCTCCGGCGAGCCACGTCCGCGCACGCACCACCGGCGCGGGCGCCGACTGTTCCATCACGCGAGCCCCGAGAAACCCATCGAACCAGGGCGCCGAGGAGAACGGGTCGACCACCGGCGCGTTCCGCACGTGCTTCTTCGCGTTCATCAGGACGTAGACGAGCGCGTTGCGCACCTCGCGCGGCGTCCGCAGGTCGCGCGCGTGGAAGCGGTCGCCCCAGACCTTGCCGCTGACGCCGAGCACGGCGTTGACGGTGCGCGCGAGCCGGATGGCGAGGCCCTGCACGCCTCGCGAGAGGTGGTCGGCGTCGTGAGCCTCGACGATGAGGTGGACGTGGTCGTTCTGGATGGAGAAGTGCACGACGCGAAACGAGTCGCCGACGGCGGGCGACCGCGACCCGGCGCGGATCGCGTCCTTCATGCGCGCGAGCAGGGCGCGATCGCGCAGCGGCGGGAGGCCGCCGCGCGCGCGCAGGGTGACGTGGACCGGGTGGGCGGCGCGGTGCGAGGGCCGCGGGAGGTGCGGGACGCAGCGACGGCCCGGCCGGGGCTTGCGGCCCGCTCCGGGGCGTTTGCCTCCCCAGGTGTTGGGAACGGGGAGATCGAGCTGGCGAGGGAGGCGGCTCGGCATCTTGAATTAGCACTATTTATGAAAAAATGTGGGTTTGTCAAGGGGGAGAGCTTGGGGCCCGAGGGGCGAGCGGGAAGAGGCCCGGGATGTGGACGGGTGGTTGCGGCCGTGACGCGTGTCGGCCGGGGCGCTCGGCGGCTGTCGCGCGCCGTGAGGGCGGGACGGCTCTGCGGAGCGATTTGAAAGTGATTTGGAGAAGAGAAGAGAGAGAAAGAGAGAGAAGCGGAGGCGGAGACGGGACGGAGGCTGAGGACGGAGACGGAGACGGGGACGGAGACGGCGACGGAGACGGAGACGGGGACGGAGACGGAGACGGAGACGGGGACGGAGACGGAGACGGAGACGGAGACGGAGACGGGGACGGAGGCGGAGGCGGAGGCGGAGGCGGAGGCGGAGGCGGAGGCGGAGACGGTCAGGGTCGCCGGATCTGTGCGGTGAGCTGGCTGCCCTGCAGGTGCGTGATCGCGACGGCGAGGGCGTCGGCGGCGTCGGACGCCGGAGCGGCGGGGAGGTGGAGGATGACGCGGACCATCTGGGCGACCTGCGCCTTCTGGGCCTGGCCGTGGGCGGCGACGGTGCGTTTGACGCGGGCGGGGGCGTACTCGAAGACCTCGAGGGCGGCGCGGCCGCACACGAGCAGCGCGACGCCGCGGGCGTGGCCGAGCTTGGCGGCGGCCTGGGCGTCCTTGTGGAAGAACATGCCCTCGACGGCGGCCTGCGCGGGGGCGTGATCGCGGATGACGTCGGCGAGGGCGCGCTCGATCTCGACGAGGCGCTCGGCGAGGGGGGCCTCCTTCATCGCGATGACGCCGTGGGCGACGTGGGTCAGGCGCGTGCCGTCGCGGCGGACGACGCCCCAGCCGAAGCGACGCGTCCCAGGGTCGAGTCCCAAGACGATCAATGGGGGACGCTCAGGCGAGGCGGGCGAGATCTTCGTCGGAGATGTCGAAGTCGGAGTAGACGTTCTGCACGTCGTCGTGGTCGTCGAGGGCCTCGGCGAGGTTGACGGCGACCTCGGCCTCGCGGCCGGAGAGGGGCTTCTTGTTCTTCGGCACGAAGGCGAACGAGGAGCCCTTGACGGCGATCTTCGCCTTCTCGAGCGCGTCGAGCACGGTGTTGAGCGCGTCGGGCGGGGTGGTGAGCTGCCACTCGTCGCCGAGGTCCTCGTAGTCTTCGGCGCCGGCGCCGACGGCGACGTCCATCAGCGTGTCCTCGCTGGCGGAGGCCTTCGCGAGCTGGATGAGGCCCTTGCGATCGAAGGCCCAACCCGCGGTGCCGCCGCCGCCGAGCAGGCCGTTGTGCTTCTCGAAGATCTTGCGGATCTCGGCGACGGTGCGGTTGCGATTGTCGGTCATGCCTTCGACGAGGAAGAGCGTGCCGCCGGGGCCGGTGCCCTCGTAGAGGACCTCCTCGTAGGCGGCGCCCTCGATCTCACCGGTGCCGCGCTTGACGGCGCGCTGGATGGTGTCGTTGGGCATCGACTGGCCCTTCGCGTCGGCGATCGCCTTGCGAAGGCGCGCGTTGCCGCTGGTGTCGCCGCCGCCCATGCGCGCCGCGACGGTCAGCTCCTTGATGAGCTTGGTGAAGAGCTTGCCGCGCTTGGCGTCGATCGCGCCCTTCTTGTGCTTGATTGTCGCCCATTTCGAGTGGCCGCTCATCGCTGCTCCGCCTTCTTCCGTTCGAAAAGAGGTTCCTTATTAGCCGCGGCCGGGCGTCGCATCAAGGCCGGGCGGCGCGACACCGGGCGCGACGAGGCCCCCCAAGCCGCGCGCCGCGGCGTGTCACTCCGTCGCGGAGGCGCCGACGCGCTTGAGCAGCGCCGAGACCTTGTTCTTGGCGACGCCGGCGGACTTGCCGATCGCGTGGAGCACGGCCGACTCCTTCTTGTCGATGCCGCCGCTCGCCTGCGCGACGAACGCCGCGAACAACAGAGCGGGCTCCGGCTGACCCAGCGCCTTGAGCTTCTGGCCGACCAGGTCTGCGCGCTTCGCGTCCCCCTCGGCCTTGATCCGATCGGCGCACCCGTCGAGCAAGGTCTCGACCTCCCACTCGATCACCGCGCCGACCGAGAGCACCTCGATGGCCTTGACGAGCATCGCGCGCTCTTCCTCGTCGACCGCGCCGTCGGCGTTGGCCGCGAGGAAGCCCGCCTCGGCCGCCGCCTCGAAGACCTCGTTCTGCTTCGGGACGTTCAGATCCTTGCGGATGTCGGCCGCGTGTTTTTCGAGCTGAGAGAAGTCCGCCATGGGACCCACCTATATCATCGGGCCGTCGGCCCGGCGCAGATTAGGAGGGCCCCCGCCTACTTGCCGGACGACGGGGGCTTGACCCGCGTCGTGGCCATGAAGGCGTCGTCGGTCTTGCGCGCGTCCTCGACGAAGGCGCCGTAGCGGTCGGGGGCGACGGTGCCCGTCGTCACGGCGAGCGAGAACTCGTCCTCGACGGTGTTTCCGGAGACGGACAGCGTCCGCTTGGCCTCGAGGTTGGGCGAGCGCACGTCGGCGGGGCCGGGCGTCTTGAGGACCTGGGCGCCTGCGGGCAGCTCGACGCGGCGGTGCACGTGGTATTGCACCGCGTTGCGGATCGAGAGCGCGCTCTCGCGCGCCGACTGGCCCGCGTAGGTCGCGGCGACCGTGGAGACGCTCGACCGCGGGAACACGTAGTGGATGGGATCGAGGCCGGGCAAGAGCCACGTCCTCGACTTGCCGTCCTCGGGCTGGGCGTAGCCGGGCACGCTGATCTCGGCGCGCAGCGCGATCTGCCAGCTGCCCTCGCTCGATGAGAGCGCGACCTTGTCCACGTTCGCGAACGGCACCCACCCGAGCGCGATGCCGAAGAGGGCCTTCTGCCGCTCGAAGCCGACGAGCCGGAACAGCGCCTCGGAGATCTGCTGGGCGGCGCGCCCGCGGAGCAGCACAGTCAGATCGCCCTTCGCGTCGCCCTTGTCGTCGACCACCAGGCGCAGGTCGACCTCGTCGCGCTCCTTCTCGAGCGACATCGACGGCGCCGGCTTCATGGTGCCATCGGGGAAGAGGACGGTGCGGCCGCGCAGCTCGGGCGAGATGCGCCCGGCGGGCAGGGGAGGGCCCGACACGTCCGCGTCGATCCACACGTCTTCCGTCTTGGCGGGATCCTTGGCGTCGGGCACGTGCGCCACCAGCAGCGGGTGCGCGAACCGCCCGAAGCGCGGTGGGAAGCTCGGATCGGCGCTGAAGGGCTCGTTCTCGGCCACGCCGATGTCCACCGGCACGCCGAGGTCTTTGAGCGCGCGCGCCACGAGCCAGGTGCGGCTGCCCTCGTGCTCGACGAGGATGGTGCGCGCGGTGGTGGAGCTCGCCCGGCCCATGCCGTACCCGAAGTCCGCGAGCAGCGCGCCCGAGGCCTCGCGCACGGCGGTGCCCGCGCGCGCCACGACGGCTTCGACGAGCTCGCGCGACTTGGCGGGGTGGCCGGCGGCGGCGGCGCGCGCCCAGTCGGCGACCTCGTCGTCCTGGTCCGCGAGGCCGATGAGCGTCTCGTGCAGGGCGCGGGCGACCGTCGGCCAGGTCGTGGTCGACATGACGACGGCGACCTCGCGGTCCATGCGCGGCACGCCGTCCTCGAGCCT
>DATIQP010000291.1:0-12785 GCA_035470765.1 Polyangiaceae bacterium
CGAGACATCGCGGAACTCGAGCGAGACGCGCCCCGTCCCCAGCTCCACGTCGCGCACCTCGCGAACCAGGCCGAAGCCGTCGTTGTAGACGGTGACCGCGACGGCCTTGCGCGCGTCCGCCCGCGAGACTCGCGCCGCCACCGGGCCCGCGCTCTTCGCCTTCGGCGAGCCGCCGCACGCGGCGAGCGCCAGGAAGGCGAGGCCGAAAGCGAGATTAGAGAAGCGCATGGCTGGTCAGCATATGGAACGCGCGTGCTCCCAGAAAGGATCTACGTCAATGACGCGCTTTTCGATCCCTCCCTACGAAGCTGCGGCCGGCGCGGCCTAGGTCACTCCTCGGCCAGCGCGCTCGCGTCCAGGGCTCGCTTGCACGCCGCACACTGGCGCGCGTGCTCATCCATCCAGGCGATCTCGGCGGCGGTGGCCTCCCCGGTCTCGCGGCGCCAGAGAGACGAGGCCGCGATGTGCTTCGGCGCGTAGCCGAGAGACGCGGCCTCCACGTCGCGCTGGCACGCCTCGCACACCGCCAGGTGCGCGGCGTCGTGCTTCTGGGTGATGACCCCGCTCTCGCCCTCTCCACGATACAGGCCGGCGAGGAAGTCGCACCTCACACGCGCCGAGAACCACCACGCCGCGTCGCGATCGTCGGAGTCGATGGCGGCGAGGTGCGTGCGCCGCGCCTCGTTCAGGCCGACGAGCAGGCGCGCCTTCTCGACGAGGCCCGCGTCGATGGCGGCGAGCTTCTGGTCGAGGGCGGCAGTGCTCACGCCCTTGAAGGCCATCGCCCGCTGCGCCGATGCGAGCGCGTCGCGCTCGAAGAGCGCGTTCTCCGCGGACTGCACGAAGAGCACGCGCTCGTCCCCCTCCTCCAGGATCGCCTCGAACGCCTCGTCCATGCCTCGCTGGAGCTTGCCCCGCTCCGCCGACGGATCCAGCGCGTCCACCCACGCGACGATCGCCTCCGGCGCCACCTTCTCGAGCGCCTCGCCGACCTTCTGTGAGGCGTCATCGAGGGCCTGCGTCCTGCGCAGGGCGTCTCCCGCGAGGGCGAGGACGCGACCCGCCTGCGCTGGCGCCGTGACCGGCGATCGCGTCGCCTCGGAAAGGAGGCGAAGACAATCGGCGAAGCGGGCGGCCCCGCTCTGCGCCGGATCGGTCGGGTCGACGTCCGGCGGCGGGGTCACGTCATCCCCCTTCCATCAATTCCTGAAGGTAGCGGCGCATGAACGCCTGCGCGCGGCTGACGCGCTTGTACGAGTTGGCGACAGTGATTCCCAGCTTCTTGGCGCATGCTTCGTGGTCCTCGAGATCTTGGTGGTGGTAGGCGTCCCAGGCGCCTGCCTCGTTGGGGTGTTCCTTCTTCAGCCGCTCGAAGGCGGACCAGTACAGCGACTGGGCCTCGTCGCGCTCGGCGGCGCGCTTGGAGAGGCTGATGGCGTGCGCGATCTGACGCGCGGACTCGCGGTTGTCTTCCTCGTCGGCATTCCCCGCGCGGGCCGAGTCGAGGAGCTCGCGCTGGCGGCGGTAGGCGTCGATCGCCGCGTGCTTGACGATGCGCAGAAAGAAGGTCTTCGGGCTCGCGGCGCGGCCGGGGTAGGCCTCGGAGAGCCCGCGGAACTGATCGAGCCCGCGCTCGACGAGCTTGCGGACCGATTCCTGGTAGAGCTCGTCCTCGTCGGCGGGGGAGCCGGCGCGGTAGCTGGCCTGGACGCGGCGCACGACGACGCCCGCCGCCTTGCGCCAGCGCTCGACGAGCGAGCCGAGGGGCGCGCTCGGGTCTTGGCCTTTCGCCCGGGTCTGCATGACGAGGTCGAAGAGCTCGGAGTCGGAAAGGTTGTCGTGAGTGGCCATGGGCTCCGTCGGCCAAAGGGCCGGGATCGCTGGAGGGTACAGCGAGAAGAGCGCGGAAAGTAGCCCGTCGCGGCGCGAGCCGCGGAACGGATGACCATGGCCGTGGGCTCCATTCACTGCGAACCGACGGGGGGAGGGCGGGGCGCCTGACGAGTTTTTTTACCGGTCGACGAGCCTCAGCTCGCCCGGACCCGAGTGGAGGGGAAACTCCACCCGGTGGCCCATCACCACCGTGTACATGCGCTCGCCGTTGACGCCGTAATCCCACGGCGGCTCCACCGTCGCCGCCCAGCGGCGGTTGCCGTCGAGCGAGTAGACCGCGACCTCGAGCTCGCCGCTCATGACCAGCACGTCGCCGTGGCGGTTCCACGAGTGGAAGCCGAAGGGGGTCACGTCGTGGTGGAGCTTGCGGCCCGTCGCCATGTCGTAGGCGCACACCGACTCGCCGCAGCCGAAGAACAGCACGCCCGTGTCCACTGCGAGGTGGACGCCGCAGCCGAAGCTCGGCCGGTGGCTGCCGACGACGAGCAGGGTCGGCGCTCCGCCCGCGCGGTGGACGAGCGCGTAGGCCGCCTCGCCCTCGTCCTCGGAACCGACGCGATCGACTTGGACGCGGCGTTCGTCCAACCCCTCAGGCATCTCGCGTAGCAAGGCGACGCGAAAGCCGCCCGCGCCGGCTTCGAAGCTCATTCATTAACGTGTAAAGCAACCCCGTCTTTTCGCGCAAGCTGCGACTTCACCCCGTGGCGGCGGTCCGCGCGACGGTGATATGTTCCCGCGCACCATGGACCTGCGTGCCGATGCGTTGATCCCGTTCTCTCGCCCCATCGTCTTTGCCGCCTACCGCGACAAGCTCATCGAGATGCTGCCTTACCTACCGAACGTACGAGGCATCGAGATCCGCAAGCGCGAGGACGCCGGCAAGGTCACGAAGCTCTTGAACTTCTGGAAGGGCGGAGGCGACATCCCCGCCGCCGCGCGCGCGTTCGTCAGCGAGGCGATGCTGAGCTGGCTCGACTACGCCACGTGGAACGAGGAGGACTTCACCTGCGACTGGCGCATCGAGCCCCAGGCGTTCACCGAGGCCATCACCTGCGTCGGCAAGAACCGCTTCTTCGACGACGGCGACAAGACGCGCCTCGAGATCCGCGGCGAGCTCTCGATCGACGGCAAGAAGCTGAAGGGCGTCCCGGGCTTCTTGTCCGGCAAGGTCGCCAAGGCGGTCGAGGAGCTCCTCGTCTCCAAGATCAAGCCGAACCTGGTGGGCACTGCCGACGGCTTGACCAAGTACCTGCAAGCGAGCGACGCCAAGCTCTGATCACTGCCGCACGCTCGAGCCGAAGGCGACGTCACTCCGGCGGGGGAGGGCGCACGCACGCGCCGGTCGCGATCATGCGGCCGGCGACCACGTCGGCGTGGTCGCCCCGGAAGCGGATGCGCACGGCCACGTCCCACGGCTCCGCCTCGCCGCCGTCCTTGCGGCGCAGCGAGACCGGCACGTCGACGTCGCCGCCGCGGTCCAGCATGACGTCGGGCTTCGCGTAGCCGACCATCAACGCGTTGTCCGGCAGCTGCTCGAGCGTCGACGAGCTTCGCGTGTCGGGGAGCTCGACGTGGATGGCGACGAGCGTGTCCTTGACGACGTCGAGCACGACGTGGGTCTTGAGCTCGTCGGGCGTGTAGAACGTGCTCGTGTAGCCGCCGGGCTCGTGGTGGACGTCGAGCTTGCACCGGCCCGTGAAGCCGATGGGCACGGGCGCCTCCGCGTCGGGGCCGCAGGCCAGGAGCGCGAACAGGACCACGATGGGCGCGAGTCGAGGCTTCACGTCGAACCGGTGCTTTCGAGTAGCATCTTTCGGTCGCCGAAGGGGACGGTGCCTACTTGACGATGGTCTGGCAGCCGACGGTGATTTCGACGTCGGCGTCGGTGGAATTCCGGACGTCGTCGCAGGCCTTGCCGATCAGCTGCACCTTCCCGTCGGTGGTGTAGTCCCAGCAGCCGTCATTGGTGCACGTGTTGCTCTGATTGGCGCGCTTGTAGAGGGGGTTCGCCGCGCCGCCGCCGACGGAGTAGCTCACGTTCACCTGGTTGGGGTCGACGGCGCCTCCGTCCGGCGTGGGAAGCTCGAAGATGCAGCCGAGGACCTTCCCGCGCGCGGCGGCGATGGCGTTGGCGACGGTTTGCGTGCTGTAGCTCTGCGTCATGTCGAAGTGGCACGAGGTCGTGGGATCCGGATCGACGGTGGTGTCGGACGAGCTCTGAGGGTGGAACGGGTTCGTGTGCGTGCAGCCGGCGGGTGCGTTCGCCGGAGAGCCCGCGTAGGCGATGTCGCTCAGCGCCGCGCGCATGTGATACGGCGGGTAGGCCTTGCCGGTCGGATCGTAGGAGTCCGACCCCGGGACCCCGACGATGAACGTGTCCACCGGCGCCGTCGCGTTGGTGTTGGCCTGATCGACGAGGGACATGATGTTGTTCGGGTTCTCCCAGTCGGGGCAGCCGTTGCCGTCGGTGAACGCGTTGGCGGTGCGATTGGAGAGCGAGGTGCAGCTGATCGCGCCGTCCGTCACGACGAAGAGGATGCGCTTTCCCGGGCCGGCCCAGCCCTGGAGCGCGCCGATGCCCGCCTGGATCGCGGAGTAGAGCGGGTTGCCCTCGCCGGCGCTCTGATCGGGCGCGTTGATCGTGAGCCACGACTTGATGTCGTGCCGGACGCCGGTGGGATCGGTCGACTTGCTGGTGCCCGCCGTCTTCAGATCGACCTGAGGAAACGCGGGGACTCCGCACGCGACGGGGAAGTTGAGCAGGCAGGCAGGCCCGGTGACCTGGCTGTTCGGCGCCGCCATGAGACCGAGCGTCATCGTGTCGAAGACGGGCTGGTCGAGCGTCTGGACGATCGCCTGCGCTGCGAACACCCACTTGTTGTTCTGCGACATGCTGCCGCTGCGCTGCAGCAGCACCAGCATGGCCGCCGGCTCCTGGTGCGCCTGGTAGGAGCCCGTCGCGCACGCCGGCGTGCCGTCTGAAAGGCTGCCGTCTGCGAAGCCGTTGCCTCCGTCGCCGCCGCCCGAGTCGGCGTTGCCGAACGGCTTGGACGAGCCGCACGCGGCGACGAGGCCCGCGCCGAAGACGGATAGAGCGAGCGCGGTCGGCAGGGACGAAGCGCAAGAAAGGCGACGGCGGGGCATGGCTGACCTCCCAGCCATGAAACATACGTGAATCGCCTTCGCGTTTCACGCAGTGTACGATGCCTGTTTGTCCATGAGGCGATGCCCGGCATGCCACGCGCTGTACCCGGAGGACGATCGGTTCTGCGAGGTCGACGGGGAGGTGCTCGTTGCCGACGCGCACAAGATGTCGGGCCCACCGACGCTTCCGCTGGCGGCGCCGCCGAGCGACGTACGCTTCGTCGAGGACGGCGAGGGCGACATGCTCCTCTCGATCGGCACGCGCCTGTCGGCGGAGCAGGTGCGAGACATCGTCGAGCAGACGCTCGAGATCGGCCGCTCCTTCGAGCGCGACGGGCTCGCGTGGCAGCCGCAGCCCGAGGACTTCATCGCGATGCCGGGCAACCGCATGGCGCTCTCGCAGGCGCGCGGCGTGTTCCATCGCACGGGCCCGTTCGACGCGCGGCCCTCGCTCCGCGCGCTCGGCGAGGCGCTGCTCGACGCGCCCATCGGCGCGTGCGAAACCGGTCTCGTCCGCCTGCTCAGCGATCCGACGCTGCCCTCCATGACGCCGGCCGAGGTCGCCGAGTTCCTGCGAGGCGCTCCCGCCATCGAGGCGGTGCGCGTGGACGGCGGCGCGTGGCTCGCGCACCCCGGCTACCGGCGGGCGGTGCAGCAGGACGCCGTCGCCGTGAAGACCGGCGATGGGTGGTTCGTCCTTGCCCTGTGCGACGGCGTCTCGGGATCGATCGACGGCGGGCTCGCCGCGCGCGTCGGCAGCGCTCGCGCGTGCGCATACGTCGCGGGCCTGGCCGCGACCGGCAGGCCGGCCGATCAGATCGTCCGCGAAGGCGTGATGGCCGCGCACGAGGCGGTTTGTGCCGCGGCGAAGGAGGTCTATCCCCACGCCGTCGCGCGCTCGCCCGACGCGCCCCCCTCGTCGCGCGAACGCGTCCCCATCGCAGCCGACACCTCCGGCGAGCACCGGCCGCCCACCGGGTCGACCGAGCCGCCGGGCGCGACCCTCGTGCTCATCCTCGTCAAGAAGGGCGCGCTCACCGTTGGCTGGGCGGGCGACAGCCGCGCGTACCTCGTCGCCGACGCCCCGCAGCTCCTCACGCGCGACCATTCGTGGGCCAACGCCATGCTCGCGACCGGCCACGTCACCGAGGAGGAGGCCCACTCCGCGCCGCTCGCCTACGCGCTCACGCGGTGCATCGGTCCGCTCGACGACGCGTCGCTCGAGCCCGACGTGCGCGCCTTCCCGCTGCCTCGCGGGGCCAGGCTCGTCGTCTGCTCCGACGGCCTGTGGAGCTACTTCGCGCGGCCCGACGCCATGGCCGCCGCCGTTCGCCGCGGCGGCTCCGAGCCCGCGGCGATCGCGCGCTCCCTGGTCCACGAGGCGCTCATGCGCGGCGGGCACGACAACCTCAGCGTCGTCGTCTACGGCTCGGGCGACTGACCGCCGCGCGGCCGCGCGCCCGTCACCGCGGCGATCGCGCGCTCGAGCAGGCCGAAGACGTCGAGCCGCTGCAACGTCGCGTTCAGCCAGCCGCTCGTGATGCAGTACGCCGTGTCGAACGGCGCCCGGTGGTGCAGCGCGTGAGCGTCCTTCGACAGGATGATCCCGGTGCGCTGCAGCCACGCGACCGGCGGGGGAACCTCGGCCGCGTGGGCCCACTTGTGGATCTGGCTCGTGATCGCGACGAACACCCCCGAGGAGAACAGCGCGGCCGCGGCGAAGGCTCCGAGCACCGACCCCGTGTCGGTGCAGAGCCCGCAGACCATCAAGAAGCTGCCCCCGAGCAGGTTGGAGCCGTTGGTCTCGATGAAGTCGTGCCGACAGATGGCGTCCGGGTCCACGTGGTGCTCGCGGAACGTGCGCACGAGCGAGCGTCCGATGATCGGCGTGTCCGGGGAGAACCAGGTGTCGAAGAACCAGTGCCCCGCTCCCGACACGAGATCCGCCGCGACGAAGCCCGCCACGAGCGCCAGCCCGGACAGCGCCCAGCTCGCCTTCATCGGCTCCCAGAGCCGACAGAAGAGCGCCACGGCCGTCACCGGAAAGGCCAGTGAGCAAGCGATCTCCACTCGCCGAACGGTGGGCGGCGTCCTCGCGAGCGCGGGCAGGTCTTGCTGCGTCGGCATGTCCTTCGGCTCGGTCATGGTACGCGAAACAAGCGAGCGGCGGGTACCCGCCGCCGGAGGTCGCGGTTTCGAGTAGAGTGCGCGCATGCCGCGAGCGAAGCCCGAAACGTCCGAGCGCGAGCGCTCCGTCGTCGACACGGCCGCACAGGGCGACGACGCCCGTTACGATCGCACCCTCCGCCCGACGACCTTCGCCGACTACATCGGGCAGGAGAAGCACAAGGAGAACCTCCGCGTCTTCGTCGAGGCCGCCCGCCGCCGCGGCGAGCCGCTCGACCACATGCTCCTCTGCGGTCCGCCCGGCCTCGGCAAGACCACGCTCGCTCAGATCCTCGCGCACGAGATGGGCGTCCAGCTCCACATGACGAACGGCCCCGTCATCGAGCACAAGGGCGCCCTCGCGGGGCTGCTCACCAAGCTCGAGCGCAACGACATCCTATTCATCGACGAGATCCACAGGCTCAGCCCCGTCGTCGAGGAGAGCCTCTACCCCGCGATGGAGGACTTCCGCATCGACGTCATGACTGGCGAAGGGGCCTTCGCCTCGTCCATTCAGATCGACGTGCGCCCCTTCACGCTCGTCGGCGCCACCACTCGCACCGGCTTGCTCACCGCGCCGCTCTTCTCGCGCTTCGGCCACGTAGTCCGCCTCGACTTCTACCCCGTCGCCGACCTCGCGCGCATCGTCGCGCGGAGCGCCGCGCTGCTCGAGACGCCCATCGACCGCGTCGCCTGCGAGGCCATCGCGTCGCGCTCGCGCGGCACGCCGCGCATCGCCAACCGCCTCCTCCGTCGCGTCCGCGACTTCGCGCAGGTCCTCGGGACCGGTCGCATCGACGACGCCGCCGTGCGGGACGCCGCAGCGCGCCTGGAGATCGACGACGCCGGCTTCGACGACATGGACCGGCGGCTCTTGCGCGTCATCATCGACGACTACGACGGGGGCCCCGTCGGCGTCGAGACGCTCGCCGCCGCGCTCGGCGAGCCACGCGACACCATCGAGGACGTCTACGAGCCCTACCTCTTGCAGCAGGGCTTCATCGGCCGCACGCCGCGCGGCCGAGTCGCCACGCGCAAGGCCTACGAGCACCTCAAGCTCCCGCCCAAGGACAGGGCTCAGCCCTCGCTGTTTGGCGAAGAAAAAGACGACTGAGGAATGTATGAACCAGGAATTGAAATGACGAATGGCTGCGGTCCATTCTCGATTTCAGCTCCACCTTCATACACTCCAGCCTTCGGCTCTTTTCCTCGTTGGACGCGCGGCGTGGTCCCACGTACAATGTGCGTGTGGCAGTGGCTCCTGTGCTCGTGGTGGACGACGACGCGGTCAGCCGCCACGTCCTCTGCCAGGCCCTCGTCACGGCGGACCTTCCGTACGTCGCCGTAGGCTCCGGCACCGAAGCGCTCCAGAAGATCGATCAGATCCGACCGTCGATGGTCCTGCTCGACCTCGTCATGCCGCCGCCCGACGGCTACCAGGTCCTGCGTATCCTCCGCTCGCGCCCCGAGACGCGTGACGTCCCCGTCCTCGTCCTGACGGCGCTCGACGCGGACTCCGAGATCGCGCGCGCCTTCGAGTCCGGCGCCGACGACTTCGTCCGCAAGCCCTTCCGCGCCGTCGAGCTCGTCGCCCGGATCCGCGGCCAGCTCCGGCTGCGCGGCGTGATGGACGAGCTCGAGCGCAAGGAGCGCGACGCCAAGATCGTCCTCGAGCTCACGCAGGCTCTCGCCTCGAACCTCGACTTCCGCAGCATCCTCTTCACCGTCGTGCAGCGCATCGCCGAGGTCGCGCGGGTCGACCGCGTCTCCATCGTGCTCGTGCGCGAGGACGCCGACGTCGGCTACGTCGTGGCCGCCAGCGACGACGAGAGCCTGCGCGACCTGCCCATCGAGCTCACCAAGTACCCCGAGATCAAGCAGGTCCTGCAGAGCGGCGAGGCGCTCGTCATCCGCGATACGGCGACGCACCCGCTGCTCGAGATCGTCCGCCACGACACGCAGGCCAAGGCCTACAGCTCCATCGCCATCGTGCCGATCCTCTACGAGGGCCGGCCCATGGGCGTCATCTTCCTGCGCGCCCGGCACACGGTCCCGTTCGGCGAGCGCGAGCTCGGCCTCTGCCGGACGGTCTCGAACGCCATGGCCATCGCACTGCGCAACGCGCGCGTGCTTCAGTCGCTCCGCGACCAGACGCAACAGGTCACCGTTGCCCGCTTCGAGGCCGAGCGCCGCATGCGGTCGCTGCAGCGCTACGCAGACTTCTTCGAGAGCGCCGCCGACGGCATCATCGTGCTCGATCAGGACGGCAAGCTGCTGTTCAGCAACCCCAAGGCGCGCGAGATCACCGGCTACGAGGAGCGCGACCTCGCGGGGCGCAAGCTCGGCGAGCTGCTCGTGCACGAGGACATGCGCCGCATCCGCGAGCTTCGCGGCGGCTTCTCCAAGGGGCAGTTCCCGAGCGGCGTGGACGTGCGCATGCGCAAGCAGGACGGCTCCATCCTCGTCCTCAGCCTCGCCTTCAACTCGGTGCTCCGCGAGGACGGCGTCGTGCTCTGCAACTTCCGCGACGTCACCCAGGACCGCGCCGTCGCGAACGAGCTGCTCAGCACCAAGAACTTCCTCGAGCGCGTCATCGACTCCTCCGTCGACGCCATCATCAGCGCCGACCTCAAGGGCACGGTGCGGCTGTTCAACCGCGCCGCCGAGCGCATCTACGGCATGCCGGCGTCGCAGATCATCAACCACGACGTCAAGACGCTCTACCCCGAGGGCATCGCCAAGGACGTCATGCGCCTCATTCGTGCCGGCGGCGGCCGCGTCGAGGGCCTGCGCACCGACATCCTCACGGCCGGCGGCGAGAAGGTGCCGGTCTCGCTCTCCGCGTCGCTGCTCTACGACAACGGCGAGCCGGTCGGCTCCGTCGGCATCTTCACCGACCTGCGCGAGAAGATGCGCATGGAGCAGCGCCTCGCCCAGGCCCAGGAGCAGCTCCTCGCCCAGGAGCGTCAGGCCGTCATCGCCGAGCTCGCGGGCACCGCCGCGCACGAGCTCAACCAGCCCCTCACGACGGTCGTCATGTCGGCCGATCTGCTCCAGCGCAAGGTCGACCCGAAGTCTCCGGCGTTCGGCATCACCGAGGTGATCCGCGCCGAGGCCGAGCGCATGGCGGAGATCGTCCGCAAGATCGGCAAGATCACAAAGTACGAGACCAAGAACTACGTTGGCCAGGCCAAGATCCTCGACCTCGACAAGGCGAGCGAAGAGGCGGCGCCGAGCAGCCGGCAAGGAGGACACCCGCCGAGCGGCGGGTGATGCGCATGACGACCGAGCGCGATCCGAAAGCTCGAGGCGCGGCCGGCGGCGTGGAGCACGCGCCGCGCGCCGGGGTCTCCCACTCCGGGATGGTCATCCCCGAGGAGCAGATGTCCGCGAGCCGCAGCGTCTTGCTCGCGGAGGTCCCCTCGCGGCTGCTCGACCGGTTGTTGGTGCTCTCGACGGAGCTTCCCCTCGGGCAGGGCGAGGACGCCGCGGTTCAGGCTTTGGTCGACGGGCTCGCCGCGTTGTTCCCCGGGCACGCCGTGGGCGCCACGGTCGTGGCAGGCGGCGCCGCCAAGACCTACCGCTGCTCGGAGCTCCCAACGCCACCCGAGGGGAAGCGAGAGTCGGGGGCATTCTTTCCGTCGTCGATGCACCGCCCGGACGAGGCGATCTTCTCCCAGTTCCCCATCGAGCGAGTCGTGCGCGTCCCGGGCATCGAGGGCCTCGCCATCCACGTCGCGGGCGACGATCCATCGCTCGCCGAAGAGGCGTCGACGCCGTTCCAGCTGGCGCACCGCGCCGTCTACGTGCTCGAAGCCGCTCGCCGCCACGCGCGCACCGACGAAGAGCTCGCGCGACTCCGCCGAGACATCGACGAGCGCGACGCAATGATCGTGCAGGCCGAGAAGCTCGCCTCGCTCGGACAGCTCGCCGCGGGCATGGTCCACGAGATCAACAACCCGCTCACCTCCATCCTCGCGTACACCGACTATCTCTCCAAGCGGGCGAGCTCGCGCAACGACGACGACGATCTCGAGCGCGTGAGGCGCATCAACGAGTCCGCCCGGCGGATGCTCCGCCTCTCGCGCGAGCTCGTCTCGTACGCGCGACCGTCGTCCAACCCGCCGCACCCCGTCGTGATCAGCGGGGTCATCGAGCAAGCCATCGTCTTCTGCGAGCACCTCTTGTCGGACTCGAACGTCGTCATCGTTCGCCAGTTCGGCGACGGCGTGCTGCCCGTGCGCGGGCGGCCCGACCAGCTCGCGCAGGTCTTCGTCAACCTCATCACCAACGCGTGTCACGCCATGCCCAAGAAGGACGCCCGCCTGGTCATCGCGACCGAGTTGGTCGCCGAGGACACGCGCGTGCGCGTCGTGGTCACGGACAACGGCCACGGCATCCCGGAGGACATCCGCACCCGCGTCTTCTTGCCGTTCTTCACGACGAAGGAGGAGGGGCAAGGCACCGGCCTCGGCCTGTCCATCGTGAAGAGCATCGTCGAGGCGCACGGCGGCGAGATCCGCGTCGACAGCGGCCCGGACGGCACGAGCTTCTTCGTCCTGTTGCCGGTCGCCTCCGAGGCGTGATGCTTCGCGCGCCGCTCGCGGGCGAGCGCGCGGCTGCCCGCGCGCGTGCTGCGGTGCACGGCTTCCGTCCGCTGCGCGTGGCCTCCGCCGCGGCCGAGCCGCGCGTGCTGCTGTCCGGGTTCGGCGCTTTTCCCAACACGCCTCGCAACGCGACCGAGGAGATGGTGCGCGGGCTCGGGATCGAGCTGCGCGCCGGTCGCGCCGCGGGCTTCGCCGTCGGGCGCGGGCGGGTGCGGTTGCCCTCGGGGCGCTTCGCGCTCGCCTCGGTGATGGTGCTGCCCGTCGTGTGGGACGCCGCGGCGATGCTCGTCGCCAAGGAGGCGCGCGCCTTCCGGCCGACGGTGATCCTGATGTCCGGGGTCGCGCGACCGGTGCAGCCGCTGCTCGTCGAGCGGGCGGCCTCGCCCGTGCGCGCGGGCGCGGGCGACGCCTGGGGCCTGCGGCCGGCGCGGCGCGTGCCGTTCGCGGGTGCGCGCCCGCTGCCGTTGCGCTTCGAGGTCGTGGAGCACGCGGCGCGCGAGGCGATCGAGAGCGAGGTGCGCGAGACGCCCGCGCTCGGCGAGGTGTTGCTCGGCGTCGCCGCGGGGCAGGCTAGGGCCGACAACGCGTACGTCTGCAACGCAACCGCGCACGGCGTGGTCACGCTTCTCCGGCGCTCGGCGCGGATGCTCCGCTCTCGCAGCGTGCCGGACGGCCTGCGTGCGGAGAGAGCGCTCCTCGGGCGCGTCGACTGCGGCTTCTTGCACTGGCCGCGCGATCTGGCGCGCGATCACGTCGCCGCGTGCGGACGCGTGCTGCTCGGCGTGGTGGACGCGCTGGTCTGAAGGCTACGCGCGAGGCGGTTCGAGCAAGCGGCGCAGCTGGGCGAAGTCCGTGTCCGCGGTGGCCGCCTTGTCCGCCTCGGCCTCGAACCGGAGCAAGGGGTCCGGCGCGCCGACGACGACGTGCGCGCGGTCGACGTGACCGTGGACGACGCCCTGGGCGTGCAGCGCGTCG
>DATIQP010000292.1:0-8587 GCA_035470765.1 Polyangiaceae bacterium
GTCCTGGCGCTCGACGCTCGCCTGCTCGAGGTGCTCGTCGGCGCTTCGCCGACCTTCGACAAGCTGCGCAACCCGCTCTTGCGCAAGACGATGTCCAGGCTCGCCACGGTGGAGCAGGCGGCGCGCGTGGCCGGCATCGACGCGAACGACCTCCTCGAGCGCCTCAATCGCGCGGTCTCCGACGACTCCCGAGGAGGAGCAGCTCCGGCGCCTGCGCGCGCGGCGGCCCCCACCGTGCCGGACGCGGGGCCGCCGGAGTTCGTTACCAAGACCGCGCCCGATCGCGTCGTCGAGCTCGACGTGCGCGAGGACCTGCGCGCGGGTCGCGAGCCCTTCCGGCGCATCCTCGACGCCGCCCGCCGCCTGCGAGACGACGAGGTGCTCCGCCTCCGCGCGATCTTCGAGCCCGCGCCGCTCTACGCCGTGCTCGGCCGGCAAGGCCTCGACCACTACACCGAGCGGCTCGCCGACGACGACTGGGTCGTCTGGTTCCATCGCTCAGCCGCCCCCGTCGCAACGCCCGAGGTGCACGCGCCGGCCGCACCCGAGGACGACGCCGACGTCGTGGTGATCGACGTGCGCGGTCTCGAGCCGCCCGATCCGATGATGCGCACCTTCGAGGCGCTGGAGCGGCTCCCTCGCGGCAAGACCCTCGTCCAGATCAACGTTCGCGTGCCTCAGTTCATGCTGCCGCAGCTCGCGGCGCGAGGCTTCGTCTACGAGGTTCGCGAGCAGTCCCCCGACTTGGTTCGCATTTTCATCCGACACACCCAACCCTGAGGAATCCGCATGTCCACCGAGAAGACCCAGACCATCGAGCTCGACATCCGCACCGTCCCGCCGCGAGAGAAGCACCCGACGATCTTTCGCACCTTCGACTCGCTGAAGAGCGGCGAGGCGTTCACGCTCGTCAACGATCACGACCCGTTCCCCTTGCGGCACCAGTTCGAGGCCACGCGCTTCGGTCAGTATCAGTGGACCTACCTCGAGAGCGGCCCCGCGGTGTGGCGTGTCTCGATCGGAAAGACCTGACCGATGCAGGTTCAAAGCCCCGATGCCACCGCCGTGCGCGTTCGGCTCGACATCCGTCCCGTCGAGCCGAAAAACCGCATGGGCACGCTCCTCGGCGCCTACGCCGCGCTCGCGAACGGGGCCGCGCTCGACATCACGTTCGATCACGACCCCGAGTGCATGTACTACACGCTCCAGGCCACGGAGCCCGCCGGTTCGTTCGCCTTTCGCTACCTCGAGAGGGGTCCCGAGGTCTGGCGGATCGAGGTGCTCAAGCACTGAGGAAAGGCCATGCCCCTCATCGACCGCAACGCCACCGTCGCCAAGATCGCCCTGGATCACCCCTCGTGCGCGCCGGTGTTTCGCGATCACCGCATCGACTTCTGCTGTCGCGGCGCGCTCACTCTGAAGGAGGCGTGCGCGGGCAAGGCGGTGGATGCCGGCGCGGTGTTCGACGAGCTCGAGCGGGCCGCGAGAGAGGGGGCGCCGCCGGAGGTGGACCCGCGGGAGCTGTCGACCCCGGACCTGATCGCTTACGTCGTGGGCCGCTACCACGCCCACCTGCGCAAGGCGCTGCCCTACGCCGAGCTGCTCGCGCGCAGGGTGGCGCACGTGCACGGCCAGCACAACACCAAGCTGCCCGCGCTGGCGGATCTCGTCGCCGATCTGCGCGCGGAGCTCGAGCCTCACCTCGACGACGAGGAGCGCACGCTCTTCCCGGCGCTCACGGCTCGCCCGCCGGAACCCGAGCGCATCGCTCACGAGCTCGGAACGATGCACGAGGATCACCTGCGCGTCGGCGAGATGCTGACGTGCATTCGGACCCTGGCGGACGACTATTCTTGCCCGGACTGGGGTTGCGGCAGCTACCGCGCGCTCATGAGAGAGCTCGTGACCCTCGAGCTCGATACGCTGCGGCACGTCCACGTCGAGAACCACGTGCTGATGCCCCGCTTCTCCGCGCGTGGCCGTCCGATTTCTCGTCGCGGGGCGCGTCGGAGGGGCAAGCTGACAGGGGCTGCGAGCGAGCTGACCAAGTGACCCACTGCACCGTTTCGGAGCACATATTGATGGTGTAGGCTCCTGCGGATGAGGTACACGCGTCAGTTTGCCGCGGCGTTTGCCGCGATCGCAGTGGGGGTGGGGTTGTTCGCCGCATGCGTCGGCGATTCGCCGGTTGGCAATCCGGACGCAACGACGCCGGACGCCGGCGACGCCGGGACCGTGGATGTCAAACCGGGCGACAGCGCCGTGGGTTGCTCGGCGCGGACGGCGGACGACACGACAGGGTTGTTCGTCGCGCAGGCCGGAACGGATGTCGGCAGCTGCGGCACGCGGGCCAACCCGTGCAAGACGCTGACGTACGCCATCGCGACGGCGAAGACGACGAGCGGCAAGACGACGCTGTATGTCGCCGCCGCGCCGGCGACGGACGCGGGGCCCGGCGCCTACCAGGAGTCGATCATCCTGGACGCGCCGCTCTCGATCGAAGGCGGCTGGAGCGCCAGCGGCGGCACGTGGACGCCGATCTGCGACGCCACGACCAGCACCGCCGTCACGATCCAGGGCGTCACCAACACGACCATCACCGCCTCCTTCAACGGCACGGCGACGCTGCGCGACCTCCGCGTCGCCAGCAAGCCGGCGGCCGACCCGAGCGAGTCGCTCTACGGCGTCTTCGTCCTGGGCTCGACGACGAACCTCACCCTCGACCAAGTCGTCGCGGACATCGCCCCGGGCGGCGCGGGCACGACCGGCGCCGACGGGACGGCGGGCGCAAACGCGACGGACGCGGGCTGCGCGGCGAGCACGGGCGCCAACGGCGGCGCCGGTGCGGCGGGTACGGGCGGCGCGGCGGGCACGTTCTCGGCGAGCGGGTACCTCTCGACCAACGGCGGCGACGCCGGCAACGGTGGGGTAGGCCAGAACGGCACGGCAGGCGGGGCTGGAGACTGCATGAGCGGCTGCGAGACCTCCTTGGGCCAATGCAGCTCGGGGTGCCAGCCGACTTATGGGCAGAAGTGTGCCGCCAACGGCATCTCGGGCTGCGGTGGTGGCGGCGGCGGCGGCGGCAGCTACGGAACCGGCGGAGGCGCCAGCATCGCGCTCTTCGTCTGGGACGCCCACGTGACCCTCTTCGGCGGGAGCTTCACCACGAGCAACGGCGGTAACGGCGGCAACGGCGGCAACGGCGTGAACGGAGGATCGGGAACCGCCGGTGCGGCCGGGTCAAGCAGCGCTTGCGTGACGCAGATCACCACCCCCACCTGCGCGACGTTTGGCTGCACCGCCACCATCTCCCAGTCCACCCCACTCAACGGGGGAGTGGCAGGTGGCACCGGCGGCGCGGGTGGTGTGGGCGGACAGGGCGGCGGCGGCAGCGGCGGCGTCTCGTACGACATCGTGCAAGGCGGCGACGGCGGCGTCGTGGTCAACGGCAGCCCGAAGCTCGCCCACGGCGATGGCGGCGCGGGTGGCGCGCTGGGCGGCGCCAGCGGGCTCGCGGGGGACAAGTGGCCCTGAGCCGCGGCCACTGGCTTCCGCTGATCGCGCTGCTCGCCTGCGGCGACAACGGAGCGACGAATCCCGACGCGTCCCTGCCCGACGCGACGGTGGACGCACCCACCGACGCGCCCGTCGCCGACGCCGGCTCCGACGTCGTCACCACCACCGACGCGGGCGACGCCGGCAGCGATGCGGCGGTGACGGGCTGCGCGGCCCGCAAGACGGACGACTCCACGGGCGTGTTCGTCTCGACGGCGAGCGGCGCCGACAGCTCCGGCTGCGGCACGCGCACCATCCCCTGCAAGACGATCCAGCACGGCATCGACGTCGCCAAACAGGCGAGCAGCAAGACGAGCGTCTACGTGGCGAGCGGCGCCTACGTAGAGTCGATCACGCTCGCGGCGGGCATCACCGTCGAGGGCGGATGGAACATCACGGGTCTCACGTGGGCGCCCATCTGCGACTCGACGACGAGCACGGCGGTGACCCTCCAGGGCGTGACCAACACCACGGTCACCGCGTCGTTCAGTGGGGCAGGGACGCTGCGTGACGTGTCGATCACCAGCAAGACGCCAGCCGACCCGAGCGAGTCGCTCTACGGCATCTTCGCGACCGGATCCTCGACGGACCTCACGCTCGATCAGGTCGTCGTGAACGTCGGGGCTGGTGGCGCCGGCGTCGACGGGACGAACGGCTCCGCGGGCGCCAACGCGACGGACGCGGGGTGTGCGGCGAGCACCGGAGCGAACGGCGGCTCGGGCTCGGGGGGCTCGGGTGGCTCGGCGGGCTCGTTCACCTCGACCGGCTACGTGGCGACCAACGGCACCTCCGGCGGCAACGGAGGAGCAGGGCACAACGGCACGGCAGGCGGGTCGGGAGCGTGCAGCACCTGCGAGTCGATCACCGGCAGCTGCCCCTCGACGTGCGGCGTAACGACGGGCCAGAAATGTGCGCCCAACGGCGTCTCGGGGTGCGGCGGTGCCGGCGGCACCGGTGGCACATACGGAACCGGCGGAGGCGCAAGCGTCGCGCTCTACATCTGGGACGCCCACGTGACGGTGTTCGGCGGTAGCTTCGCAGCGAGCAACGGCGGCAACGGCGGCAACGGCGGCAACGGGGCCGACGGCGGGGCGGGAACCTCGGGGGCTGCGGGGGCATCGACGTCGTGCGCGACGCAACTCACGAACGTGGGCTGCGGAGGGGTGTTCTGCACCGGCTCCGTCAACAGCAGCACGACGCTCGCCGGAGGCACCACGGGAGGCAGCGGCGGCGCCGGCGGTGCCGGCGGAGCTGGCGGCGGCGGCAGCGGCGGATGGTCGTACGCGGTCGTCGCGGGCGGAGATGGTGGCGCGAGCGTCGACGGTGGCGTGCTCGCGCACGGCGACGGCGGCGCGGGCGGCGTTCTCGGCGGCGCCAGCGGCCAGGCCGGCGACAAGTGGCCCTGACCCAGCTGCGTCCCGCGCGAGACGCAGCCTGGTCAGATCATGCCTCCAGCGAAGACGAGACGATCAGGGTCGAGTCGTGACCGAGATGCAGCCCCAGTACTCGGCGTCGGAAATGGTCGACGAGAAGTTGTGCGCCGTCAGCGACAACGTCGTGCAGCTCGGAAAAACCGTGTCCGGGATGTTGTCGTTGTTCGAATCGTACATGTACTTCGTGTAGTCCATGCAGTACCCGAGGCCGTCGCTCCACTGCGAGATCGGCGTCGTCGATCCTTCCGCCATCCACCAGTAGCGGCACTCGTGCGTACCCCCGGCCCCCGCCGCGCCGCACGTGTGCCCGTTCTTGCCTCCCGGGTTCGGGTGCGACTCGAGCGACGTGTCGTCGGGCTCACACAGCGCAACACAGATGCGGTCCGTGCTGCTCGTGCTGGCATTCATCAACGGGAGATAGCCAGGCGCGCAGCCGTTGGTGTAGGGGCCGCAGCTGTTGCTCTGGTTGCAGACCACGTCGCTGTTGTTGGCCACTAGACCCGCCGTGGTGCACGTGAACGTCGTGGGGCTGGTGTCCTGCGATGGCATGCCGTAGCAGCCAAGCGTGGGCTGGCCGTTGTTGATCGTGCCGCCGCAGGTAGGAGCGTTATCCGTCAAGCGCACCTGGGTCAGCGGATTGCACGTCGCATCGCAGAGCCCAGTCGTGGGGCTGCCATTGTTCACGAAGTAGCTAGAGTAGGTGGAGCAGGCCATGTTCGCGGGGCACGCGCCCGGGGCGTTGGAGGTGGCCGTCACGTCGCAGATCTGCACGCAGCTACCCGCCGCGCTCTCGGTGAGGGGCGCCTTGCAGATCAGGCCCTTCTTGCAGTTGTCGTAGCCAGTCGTGGAGCCGCTCGCGCCGTACGAGCAGTTCCCACCGCTGTTGACGTTGCCGTCTTGGACGCATCGGAGCTCGCCCGTGACGGTGGGGGAAAGCGTGTCGCGGACCCACGTGCACTTCTCACCGGTGTTGCAGCCTGTCTGCGCGATGGGATCGCAGAGCGGCACGCTCGCGTCTCCGGCGTCTCCGCCCGCATCGCCCGCATCGCCCGCGTCGCTTCCCGGGCTGGCGTCCACGCCTCCGTCCACTCCCCCGCACTGGCACGCGTCGAAGCCGCTGCCGTCCGTCTTGCACACCTGCACGCCGCTCGCGCTGCCTGGGCACGCGCAAGCGGACTGGGCTCCAGGAGTACAGGTCTGGTTCGAGTTGCTGGAGCAGGCGACGGCGATGGCCGCGACGGTGAAGAACGCGATGCTGGATCTCATGGGAGACCCTCCTCGCCGCGGATACTGCACCTCAGCCATGGCTGTGTCCAGCACGTGCTAGCTTGCGAAGCCATGCTTCGCTTCGTCGCGCGCGCGCTCGGCCTCGCCGCGCTCGCCCTCGTGCCCGGCGCCGCCGCGATGGTCAGCTGCTCGAGCCACGCCGGCCGCGTCTGCACCATCGCGCCTCCCGCGCCGCCCGACTGGCGCCTCGCCGCGGACGGCACCGTCTTCCGCGACGGCCTCGGCCGCGTGGTGTTCCTGCGCGGCGTCGACGCCGGCGGCCGCAGCAAGTTCGCGCCCTACATGCCCTTCGACTACACGGACGCGAGCGACTTCCCGAGCAAGCTTGCACAATACATGGATCGCGCGCGGAGCTGGGGCATCGACGCGATGCGCGTGCCCTTCACCTGGGCCGCGCTCGAGCCCGTCCAGGGCCAGGACGACGCCGACTGGCTGTCGCGCTACGACCAGCTCCTCGACGCCGCGTGGGCGCGCGGCATCTGGGTGGTCGTCGACTTCCACCAGGACATCTACTCCGAGGTCTACTGCGGCGACGGCTTCCCAGGGTGGACGGTGCAGAACCCGCCCGCGCCTCACCACGACTGCCCGCAGTGGTCCTTCTCGTACTTCAACGACCCGAACGTCCAGGCCGCGTTCGACGCCTTCTGGGCGAGCGGCTCCACGGTGCAGGTCGCGTTCGCCGCCGCGTGGGACCGCATGGTCGCGCGCTACAAGGACAAGCCGGGCGTGCTCGGCTTCGAGCCGATCAACGAGCCGAGCTCCGGCAGCGCGGACAACGACACCTTCTCCGCGACGACGCTCACGGACTTCTACACCAAGATGGTGGCGCGCATGCGCGCCGCGGCGCCGAGCTCGCTCGTCTTCGTCGATCCCACGGGCCTCGACGGCGTCGGCGCCGCGACCAAGCTCGGGAGGCCCGCCGGCGACGGCATCGTCTTCGCGCCGCACTACTACCCGCTGACGAACAACCCCGACGCCGTCCTGCCGGGCCTGCAGCGCTGGGCCGCGATGGGCGCGCAGTGGAACGTTCCCGTCTGGGTGGGTGAGTTCGGCGCGACCAACCTGCTGCCGAGCACGCCGGCGTACATGGCGGGCATGTACTCGGGGTTCGATCAGCTCGGGCTGAGCGGCGAGGAGTGGGAGTACAGCGTCGCGACCGAGCTGTGGAACGGCGAGACCGACACGCTCGTCATGCCCGACGGCACTGAATACCCCACCGTCGCGCAGGCGATCCTGCGGCCGTTCGCGCGCGCCGTGGCCGGCAGCGGCATCACCCAGAGCTGGGACTACGACGCCCACGTCTTTTCCCTGTCGTACGCGCCCGCGAGCGGCGGCGTCACGGAGGTCGAGCTCCCCGATCGCGCGTTCGATGGCGGCTACTCCGTCGAGCTCGAGGGCGGCTGCTACGACGTCACGTCCGTGCCGGGTCGCATGCTCGTCCAGCCCGACGCCGCCGCGACGAAGGTGACGCTCAAGGTCTCGCAGCGCTGAGAGACACGGTTTCGCTTGGACATCCGGGCCGCGTGCTCGATCTTGGCCGGCACGGAGGTCTTCATGCATCTCGACGCGCTGCGCCCGGCCAACCTCGAAAACGTGCTCTGGTCGCTCGGCATCCTGCTCGCCGCGTTCGTCCTCGGCCGGGTCGTGGCCTGGGTCTTCCTGAAAGGCTTGAAGCGCTGGGCGAAGCGCACGAGCACCCTCGTCGACGACGCGTTCGCCGAGCACCTCCCCGCGCCGCTCCGATGGCTGGTGCCGGCGCTGGCGGTCGAGTGGGTGATCCCCGCTCTCCCCGCGCAGGGCCGGTGGGTCCAGTCGCTGTGGCACGTCGCGCTGGTCGTGGCCATCCTGAGCGCCGGGTGGGCGGCGTTCCGCTCCCTCAAGGTCATCGAGGACGCCGTCAACCGCCGCCACGGGCGCGACGGGACCGTCGCCGCGCGGAGCCTGCTGACGAAGCTGCGCGCGTTCCGCAACGTCGGCGGCTTCGTGATCATGCTCGTCAGCGTCTCCTTCTCGCTGATGACCTTCGAGACCGTGCGCAGCATCGGCACGGGCCTGCTCGCGTCGGCGGGCGTCGCCGGGATCGTCGTGGGCATCGCCGCGCAGCGCACGCTCGCGACGGTGCTGGCGGGCGTGCAGATCGCGCTCGCGCAGCCGATCCGCGTCGACGACTACGTCGTGGTGGAGGGCGAGTCGGGCAACGTCGAGGAGATCGCGCTGACGTACGTCGTCGTCCGCCTCTGGGATTTGCGCCGGCTGGTCTTGCCGATCCAGTACTTCCTCGACAAGCCCTTCCAGAACTGGACGCGCGCGTC
>DATIQP010000293.1:0-2557 GCA_035470765.1 Polyangiaceae bacterium
AAAGCCTACCGAGGGTTCGAATCCCTCCCTCTCCGCTAGAGCAAAGAAGACGGGCCCGGAGTGACTCAGTTCCCGAGCACGGCCGCGGCCCAGCGTTCGAGCGCCGCGCAGTCTTCCGGCGCGACGAGCACGAGCACGTCGCGCTGCTTGCGAGCCAGGGCTGTCGCGCCGGACGCGCGCGCGGCGCACGCGAAGGTCTTGGCCGCGGTGGTGCCGAGCGCGGCGCGCGCCAGGATCGCGAACGCGTCACGCGCGTGCGCGTCGGCGTCGGGCGCGGGCGCGTCGTCGTAGCGGAGCCTCCACGCGAGCGCCGCGCGGCTGCCGTCCTTCGCCAGCGCCACGCGATCGCCGCCCCAGTGCTCCGCGGCGCGCGCCGCCTGCTCCGGCGTCGTCCAAGACTCGAAGACGAGCCGGGCGCCGAGCTCCCCTTTCCGGTCGACCTCGACGGAGCCCCAGCCCCCGCCGAGCGCGGTGAACGTCGGTGCCGCGACCTCGATCGCTGCCTCGCCGCTCTCCCATTTCTCCGGGTGCAGGACCTGCTCGGTCGTCAGCACGGGCCGTGTCCACGCGCGGTCGACCTCGTCCCAACCACCTCGCCGGCGCAGCGCATTCACGAAGCGCAGGCCCTCCGTGTAGGGCGCGAAGACCGAGCGCTGCACGTACGGCGGCACCGGGCCGCTCTCGTCCACGAGGTGGCTCAGCGCGGCGTCGGGAGCGTCGAGGGCCGTCTTGCCCTCGTCCTGCATCATGAAGTCGGCCATCGCGCTGGTCGCGTCGCCCTCGGCCAGGCAAGACTGCGCCAAGAGCGCGTCGCTCTCTCCGTCGACGTACCGCTCGCGCCTCTTCAGATCGAAGTGTTGATCTTGCAGCGCGTGCACCACCTCGTGGACGAGCGCCGCCGCACCGCTGCGCGCGTCGAGATCGGCGGGCAGGTACAGCGTCTCGTCCTCGGGCTCGTAGAAGCCGGCGATCTCGTCGCCGACGAGCGAGAACGTGGCGCGCTCGTAGTCGACCCAGCCGCGGATCGCCCCGAGCAGCTTCGCGAACTGGGCCTCGCCGGCGATGGCGCGCTCGGGGTACACGGCCGCCACGTGCGCCCGCAGCTTCGTCACGAGCTCGGCGCGCGGGAGCGTCACGCCCTTCACCGGCCGCAGGGCCGGGAGGTCGCGCAAGGCGGCCATGCGCAAGAGCGCCTGCCGCACGATCGGATCGTCGGCGGGCGGCGGGCGCGCAGGCTCGGGCGCGATCGCCTCCTGCGGCAGCGCGGACACCCCGACGAGCTCGCGCGGGTGCGTCGCCGTCGCGCAGGCCGCGCACGCGGCGAGACACGCTGCGGCGACGCCGCGGGTCATGACGCGCCGATGGCCGCCTCGGCCTCGCGCCGCAGCGCCGCAATGGCCTTCGCGTAGTCGGGCGAGCGAAAGACGGCGTTGCCCGCCACGAGGATGCGCGTGCCGGCCGCGGCCGCCTGGCCGGCGGTGCCGGGCGCGATGCCGCCGTCCACCTCGATGTCGACGTTGCGCGTCCCGATCGCGTCCCGCAACGCGCGCACCTTCGGCAGCACCTGCGGGATGAACGACTGCCCGCCGAAGCCCGGGTTCACGCTCATCACGAGGATCTGGTCGAGCGAGTCGAGCACGTAGGCCAGCGCGTCCTCGGGCGTGGACGGATTCAGAACGGCGCCGGCCCGTTTCCCGAGCTTGCGAATCGCCTCGAGCGTGCGGTGCAGGTGGACGCACGCCTCGGCGTGGACGAGGATCGTGTCGGCGCCGGCGTCCGCGAACGCCTCGATGTACCGCTCCGGCTCGACGATCATCAGGTGAACGTCGAGCGGGAGCTTCGTCACCTTGCGGAGCGCCGCCACGACGAGCGGGCCGATGGTGATGTTCGGCACGAAGCGGCCATCCATCACGTCGACGTGGATCAGATCGGCGCCGGCCTGCTCGACGGCGCGCACCTCTTCCGCCAGGCGGCCGAAGTCGGCGCTCAAGATCGACGGGGCGATGCGGACGGCGCTCATGGCCCACATGGATTTCCGACTCGAGCATCGCCGTCAAGGCGAAAGGCTGCTATTGCCTGGGCACGGATCGTCCCGAGCCATGGAAACGCGCAAGATCACCAAGGCCGACTTCGACCGCATCGTCGAGGTCATCGACCACTGGTGGGGCGGCCCCATCAGCACGTTCGCACACCCGATCTTCTTCTACGAGCTGGGCGACATGGCGCTCGTGGTCGAGGCGGACGGCGACATGATCGGCTTTTTGCTGGGCTTCGTCGCCAACCCGACCGGAGAGCGCACGGGGTACGTGCACCTGGTCGGGATCCACCCGGAGCACAGGCGTCGCGGCGTGGGCCGGCTCCTGTACGCGACGTTCACCGACGCCGCGATCTCCGCCGGCTGCAAGCGCCTCAAGGCCATCACCACCACCGGGTACGAGGGCTCGCTCCGCTTCCATTTGGCACAAGGTTGGCAAGCCAAAGAGGTGGACGATTACGCTGGGCCCGGTCGCAAGCGGGTCGTCTTCACCAAGGAGCTCGAGGGAACATGACTCAGCCG
>DATIQP010000294.1:0-11078 GCA_035470765.1 Polyangiaceae bacterium
CGATGTGGAGCTTGCCCGACGACTGAATGCCCGACAAAACGCGCATGACTGGCCTCTCTATACCCCAGACGGAGGAGGGGGGAACAACCGACGAGCCCGTTGGTCTATCCTTCCATCGTGAGGGCTCGCTCCTTCTTGCCCGGCGCGTTCTTGATCGGATCGCTCGCGCTTCACGGCGCGGCGGGCGGCGGCGCCGTGTGGCTGGCGCACCGAGCCCGGGCGGCGGAGAAGGCGCCGAGGCCCGACCCGAAGCCGGTGTTTTCGGGTGAATCGTTCGACGTCTCCGCGTTCACCGAGCCCCGGACCGAGGCCGTCCCCGCCGACCGCGACCCCGTGGAGCACACGGCGGAGGTGACCCCCAGGCTCGAGCACGTCGCCAGACCGGCGCGATCGGGCACGGCGAGCACGACCACGCCGGCCGCCGCGGACGAGCCGGCGACCTACGGCGCCACGGGCGATCGGAGCGCGGTGGACGTCGTGGTCGCGGTCTCGCGCGGCTTCCCGCAGGCGGCGAGCACCGATCCCGTGTGGAGCACCGTCCCGCTCGGCTCGGCCGGCGAGGCGACGATGGAGATCGAGATCGACAAGGACGGCAACCTCTTGCGCTGGTCGCTCGACGCGGGCGCCTCTCCTGCCCTGCGCCAGGGCATGGTCAGGACGATGGCGCTCGTCGGCGGCCGCGCGTTCCTCGCGCACGGCTCCGTCACGCGGCTCCACGTGGCGGCGCGCGTCTCCACCGCCGCCGTCCGCGATGGGAGGGACAGCGTCGACGCGCTCCACAGCGAGCACGAAGGCAACGTCGCGAGCGCATACTTCTCGCTCTCGATCGGGCGTCGCATCGATTTGGTCCTGCGCGAGCTGCGCTGAGATATAGAGTGCCGCCATGGCTGCGCAGCTCCCCGCGCCCGACGCGGAAGGGGTCGTCTTCTTGATCGACCTGTCGGGCTACGTCTACCGCGCGTACCACGCGCTGCCGCCGCTCTCGTCGGCGAAAGGTGAGCCCACGCACGCGGTGATGGGCGCCGTCACGATGCTCCAGAAGGTCGTCAACGAGCGCAAGCCGTCCATGCTCGCCGTGGCGATGGACTCGAAGGCCCCGAGCTTCCGCAAGGCGATCGACCCGCGCTACAAGGCGACCCGCCCGCCCGCGCCGCCGGATCTCAGCGGGCAGATGGCGCGCTGCGAGCAGATCGTCCGCGCCTACAACATCCCGATCTACGACAAGCCCGGCCTCGAGGCGGACGACCTCATTGCGGCCTTCGTCGCGCGCGCCACCGCGGACGGCGTGCGCGTCGTGATCGTGAGCGCCGACAAGGACCTCATGCAGCTGATCCACGACGAGGACGACAGCGTCCTCATGTGGGACTCGATGCGCGACAAGGTCTACGGCGCGGCCGAGGTCCAGGAGAAGCTCGGCGTGCGCCCGAGCCAGGTGCGCGACTACCTCTCGCTGACCGGCGACACGTCGGACAACGTGCCCGGCGTGCCGAGCGTGGGCCCCAAGACGGCCAGCGATCTCTTGCGCGAGTTCGGCACGCTCGAGGGCGTCTACCAGAACCTCGACAAGATCAAGCGGCCGAAGCTGCGCGAGAACCTGACCAACTTCGAGGCCGACGCGCGCCTCTCGCAGAAGCTCGTGACCCTCGACGCGAGCGTCGACGTTCCCTGGGACCGCGAGCACCTCCGTTACGGCGGCCGCGACGAGGCCGAGCTGCGCCGCCTGTTCGGCGAGCTCGAGTTCACGCGCCTCTTGTCGCAGCTGCCCGCGCCGCGCGTCCAGAAGCGCACCACCTCCACGATCGCGACCCGCGCGGAGCTCGAGGCGTTCGCCGCGCGATCGCGGGAGAAGAAGACGCTCGGCCTCGACCTTCGCGCGAGCGACGTCGATCCCAACCGCGCCGCCATCATCGGCCTCGCGCTCTCGACCATGCCCGGCGAGGGCGTCTACGCGCCGATCTCGCACCGCTACCTCGGCGCGCCGCCGCAGGTCTCGCTCCGCGACGTCCACGAGGTGCTCGGCCCGCTCCTCGCCAGCGCCGACGTGAAGAAGATCGCGCACGACATGAAGACGCAGGAGGTCCTGCTCGCTCGTCACGACATCGCGCTCGGGGAGAACGTCTTCGACACGGGAATCGCGGGCTACCTGCTCGATCCCGAGACGCCGCACACCCTCGCGGCCCTCGCCCGCCGCGAGCTCGACGTCGTCCTCGGAGGCGCGGACGAGCCCGCGCCGGCGAGCGCCGCTCCGGCCAAGGCGTCGAAGCGCACCCGCGTCCTGCCGTTCGACGAGATCGACGTCCCGAGCGCCACCCGCGTCGCGGCGCCGGCCGCTGAGGCGTGCGTGAGCATCGCCGAGCGCCTCGCGCCGCGCCTCGTGAGCGACGGCCTCGCCAAGCTCTACGACGAGATCGAGATCCCGCTCTCGCGCGTGCTCGCGCACATGGAGCTGGCGGGCGTCCTGGTCGACGTGGCCTGCCTCGAGCGCATCGGCAAGCGCGTGGAGCAGGAGCTCGGGGCCATCGAGGGCCGCACGAAGGAGGCTGCCGGCCGCGACTTCGCCATCCGCTCGCGCGATCAGCTCGAGCAGATTCTCTTCGACGAGCTGAAGCTCCCCGTCCTCAAGCGCACTCCGAAGGGCGGCCGCTCGACCGACGCCGAGGTGCTCGAGGAGCTCGCCGAGAAACACCCGCTGCCGAAGCTGCTCCTCGAGTTCCGCGAGATGGACAAGCTCAAGGGGACCTACATCGACGCGCTCCCGCGCTACGTCAACCCGAAGACCGGTCGCATCCACACGCGCTTCACGCAGACCGTCGCGGCGACGGGCCGCCTCGCCTCGAGCGACCCCAACCTGCAGAACATCCCCATCCGCTCCGAGCTCGGTCAGGAGATCCGCAGCGCCTTCGTCGCGCCGCCCGGGTGCGTCCTCGTCTCGGCCGACTACTCGCAGATCGAGCTCCGCGTCCTCGCGCACCTCTCGCAGGATGCGATGCTCGTCGAGGCGTACCGCAAGGCCGACGACGTGCACACGCTCACCGCGTCGGTCGTCTTCGGCGTCGATCGCGCCGAGGTGACGACCGACATGCGCCGGCAGGCCAAGACGATCAACTTCGGCGTCATCTACGGCATGGGCGACTCCGCGCTCGGCCGTCAGCTCGGCATCCCGCGAGAACAGGCCGCCCGCTTCATCGAGGCGTACTTCACGCGCTACGAGGGGGTCGCGCGCTTCATGGAGCGCACCGTGGAGGCCGCACGCCGCGGCGAGGCGGTCCGCACGATGCTCGGCCGGCGGCGCTTCTTGCCCAACCTGCACTCGGCCAACCGCGGGCTGCGCTTCGAGGCGGAGCGCATCGCCAAGAACACGCCCATCCAGGGCACGGCGGCGGACATCCTCAAGCTCGCGATGGTCAAGCTCGGGCGGGGCGAGGTGGTGCCCGGGGCGCGCATGGTGCTCACGGTGCACGACGAGCTCGTCTTCGAGGTCCCGGAGGACAGGGCCGCCGAGGCCTCCCGCGTCGTCAAAGAGGCCATGGAGACCGCGCTGCCGCTGGATGTCCCGCTCGTCGTCGAGGTCGGCTCCGGCAAGAACTGGGCGGCCGCGCATTAGCCGAGGCTCGTCCGAGGCTGTGTGCGTGTCCCATGCAGCACACGCACCTAGCCATGGACCGTGCCAACGGCACGGTCATGGCTCGCGGTCCACGGGGCGGCGATGGCCGCGACGAGGAGGTGACTTCTCCCCTGTCGTCAGGCACCATTTGAGGCAGGCGACATGGCGGACGGCAAGACGCCGAACGACACGGAAGATCTCGGTCTGTCGCCGGGCACCCTGGTGCTCGGGAAGTACCGGGCCGAGCGGCTCATCGGCCGCGGCGGGATGGGCGTCGTCTGGCTCGCGCGCCACCTTCGCCTCGACGAGGACGTGGCGCTCAAGTTCTTGCTGCCGACCGCCCTCGCCAAGCCGGACCTCGTCACCCGCTTCGAGCGCGAGGCTCGCGCCCTGGTGAAACTGAAGAGCCCGCACGTCGCGCGCGTCCTCGACGTCGAGGTCACGCCGAGCGGCGCTCCGTTCATGGTCATGGAGTACCTCGACGGCCAGACGCTCGCCGGCCTCGTGCGCGGAGGTGCCGCGCTCCCGGTCGAGCTCGTCGTGGACTACCTGCTGCAGGCGTGCGAGGCGGTCGCGGAGGCGCACGCGCTCGGCATCGTCCATCGCGACCTCAAGCCGGGCAACCTCTTCCTCACGAGCGGCCCCGATGGCTCGCCGGTCGTGAAGGTGCTCGATTTCGGCGTCTCGAAGATCGGCGCGCTCGACGGGACCAGCAGCGACGTCGAGACCAAACCGGACGCCATCGTCGGCAGCCCGCCGTACATGTCCCCGGAACAGCTCCGCTCGTCGAAGGACGTCGATCCTCGCAGCGACGTCTGGTCGCTCGGCGTTTGCCTCTTCGAGCTGACCACCGGCCGCATGCCCTTCGCCGCGCAGAACCTCCACGAGCACTACACGAAGCTGATGCTCGAGCCGGCGCCGCTTCCCAGCCAGGTCCGAACGGACCTGCCTCCCGAGCTCGACTCCATCGTCGAGAAGTGCCTACGGCGCGAGCCGGCCGCGCGCTACGCGTCGGTGGCCGAGCTCGCGCGCGACCTCGCGAAGCTCGCACCCGACGGGGCACGCTCGGCCGAGCGCATCGAGCGCACCCTCACTGCCGCTCGCGCGGCGCGCCCATCGTCACGGTCTTCGCTGCCGGCGCCGCCGATCGCGCTCCCTCCGTCCGGCGTGCTCTCGGGCGCGAGCACGGACAGGACGGAGCTCACGGGCAGGCAGCGCTCGCGGCGCGCTTGGCGCACCGGCCTGGTGATCGGCGCCGTGATCGTCGCGGCAGGAGCCGCGCTCGTGGCCTCGCGCGGCTCTCGGCCCCACGCCTCGACCAACATCCTGCCGCAGGCTCCTGCCCAGCCGGCCATCGTGCCGCACCTCACGGCCGCGGCCTCGCCCGAGCCCTCCGCGTCCGCCGCGCTCCAACCCCTCGCCACGTCCACCGAGACCTCGCCGGCGGCCGCGCGCTCCGCCGCGCCGCCACGACACGTCGTTCGGACCTCCCCGTCGACGAGCAGTCCGCGCCCCGTCGTGGATCTGGAGCACCGCAAGTGACGCGACGGTGCAGGCGCGCGTGGCCCCTCGTGCTCGCCGCGCTGGCGCTGGCGCCGAACGCGTTCGCGCAGACCGACCCCGTCGTCGCGCAGGCCCTCTTCGACGAGGCCAAGGACATGATGCGCCGTGGGGACTTTTCGTCCGCGTGCCCCAAGCTCGCCGAGAGCGAGCGCCTCGACCCCGGCGTCGGCACGCTGCTCAACCTCGGCGAGTGCTGGGACCGCGTCGGCAAGCCGTCGCGGGCATGGGCTACGTTCCGCGAGGCGGAGGCCATGGCCGCGCAGCAGGGACAGCGCGAGCGATCACGGTATGCGGCAGATCGCGCAGTGGAGCTCGAAGGCAAGCTCGTGCGCCTCACGATCCGCGTGCCGGAGGCTGTTCGGATCCCCGGCCTCGAGGTGTCGCGCGATCACGAGAGGGTCAACGAGCCGCTCTGGGGCACCGCGGTGCCCGTCGATCCGGGCGAGCATGTCATCGAGGCGCGCGCACCGGGCTACGAAACGTTCACCGCCCGCGTGACCGCGTCTCGCGATCCCGTCGTCGTCGACCTCGTGCCGCTCGAGCCCGCGCCGCTGCCTCCGCCACCACCCGTCGCCCCGCCGGCGTCTCCTCCGGCTCCTGCGAAAGCGCCCGCTCCCGCCCTCGTCGCGACGCCGCGCGCGACGGCAGCGTCGAGCGGCGGCGTGATGCGAACGGGCGGCTTCGTCCTCGGCGCGGCGGGGCTCGCAGGCGTCGGGCTCGGGTCGCTCTTCGGCGTGCTCGCGATCGATCGCGACAACACGTCGCGCGCGGCGGGCTGCTCCTCCACCACCTGCCCGACGCAGGGCGGTCTCGACGTCACGCACGAGGCCGTGGTCTTCGCCACCGCGGCCAACGTCACCTTCGTCGTCTCGGCGGTTCTCCTCGTCACCGGCGTCGTCTTCGTCCTCGCAGCGCCGCGCTCGCCGGCGGCGCGCGCCGCGCAGGCTCTGCTCCATCCGTGGAGCTTCCAGTGAAGCGCTCCATCCTCGCCGCCGCCGTGTGCGCTGGCTCGCTCGCCGCCTGCGACGTGCTCCTCGGGCTGCACGATCGCACGCTCGAGGGGGAGGATGCCGCTGCCGACGCCGCCGATGCGACCGCGTGCGACGGAGACTTCTGCGCCTGTCACCCTCACGACTTCTGCGAGGACTTCGATCCGTACTCGCAGCTGCCGGACCTCGAGTCACGCTGGCAAGTGCCCGGGTTCGGGACGTCGATCTACCAGCTCGGCGGCTCGGTGGCGCTGGACAACGGCAACGTCGTGCAGCCGCCGTCGCGACCGAACGCGCTCGCCACCGCCGTCCTCTTGCAGCCGCCCATCAGTCAGGGAGCCGGCTTCATCATGGGGCAGTTCCCGGCGCCGGACGCGGGGGGGCCCGTCGTCGGCGTCGCCATCAACCTCCAGATGCTCGTCACCCACATGGACCCGCTGGACGGCGCCACGCCCGTCCTCGACTCCGGCGTCCTGCTCTTCGGCGGCGTGCTCGCGCTGGTCAACGCCACCAGCAAGAACGGCGTCGGCATCACGATGTCGGAGCAGGGCGTGTACGTCGGCTACGCGCTCAACGTGCTCACCGCCGGCGCGCGACTCGCGCAGGGCAAGCAGTTCTTCAACCTCGATCCCGTCTTTCCAAGCTACGTGCCGATGCAGCTCCTCGTCGCGAAGCGAAGCTCGAAGGCGCTGCCCAACGTGGCGTGCACCGCGGGGCCCGTGCTCACCGACGTCGACGGAGGCTCGGCTCCGGACGCGAGCCTGCCGGCCGACCCCGTCGTCGTCGTCGCGTCGACGGGCTTCTCCCCACCCGCCTGCGAGGTGCTCAGCGCGGATCTCGTCGATCCCGGGTGGCTCTCGTCGCCGATCGTGGTGCTCGGAAGCATCGTCACGGGTCAGGGCGTCTTCGCGATCTCCTTCGACAACGTCACGCTCGACTTCTTGCGCGAGTGACGGCGCGCCGCCACGAGGACGCACGCGAGGGCGGCGAGGGCCCACGCGCCGCGCGGCGAATCGTCCGTGCCCGGGGCCACGCGCGCCGAGCATGCATGCGCGCCCGCGCGCAGATCGTTCGACGAGCCGCCCGCATCCGCGGCCTGGCCGATCGTCTCCGCCAGCGGCTGCGCCCCCGCGAACGTGAACGCGGCGTCGATCACGCTCGGCACGCCGGCCGGCTGCACGTAGACGTGCCCGAAGTCATCCGTGCACGCGCCGCCGCGGGACACGATCCCGACGACTGCGCCGTTGCTGTCGAGCGCTGGCCCGCCGGAGTCGCCCTGACACGCCGACATGCCGAGCTCGAACTCGAGCGCGCCGAGCGGCGTCTGGCTCGCGGAGAGGGTAGCGCCAACGGCCCGCACCGCGAGCCCGGGCGTCGACACGCGGACCGCCGTCCCGAAGCTCCCGTCGTTCACGCCGTAGCCGACGACGCGCAGCACCTCCCCGGCGCGCACGCCGCCGCCGAGCCGCATCGCCATCGGCGTCTGCGCGAGCGGGCGATCGAGCGCGACGAACGCCACGTCGTCGTCGCAGAGCGCATCGCCTTGCGCGTGGAAGATGCGGACACCGCGCGCCTCCGCGGTCCCGTACACGTTCGGCCGCACTCCCGTGTACACGCCCACGTCGCTCGGCGAGACGTCGGCCCCGAGCTGCGGCCCATCGAGCGACTGGCCCGACTCGCTGCAGGACACGACGCTGCTGACGCTGGAGGCGACGCAGTGCCACGCCGTGAGCACCAGGCCCGCCGCGACGAGCGTCCCCGTGCACAGCGTGAAGGGCGTACTCACGCCTACACGCACCGCCACGACGGCGTCGTTGCCCCCCTCATCGACCGCACCGCCGTAGATCGCCGCACTCGAGCTCGCCGTGTCACCGGTCGCTTCCGAGGGGGCGCCGCAGGCGAGACACGCGAAGATCGGGGCGGCGGCGATCCAGGCCCAGGATCGACGCGGTACCCGCGAGCCCCCGATTCCTCGGGAAAATCCGTACCGGCCTCGTCCCATGTCCCCGGCGGATACACGAGACATGCCTGCCCGAGGCCGTGTGAACCGCCGATGACGGCTGGGCCCTCGCGTGACGGAATTTTACAGTTTTTCGCGAAGGTACGGGGCTTGCTCGGTGGACCCGGGCGTCTCGCGCGGGTAACCTTCAGGCTTCGAGCTCGGAAGGATCCTGTCCATCAGCTCGTACGTCCAAACGTCCATGTCCACCCCCGAAGAGCTCCCTCCGAGTCGCGGTCTCGTCGCCGGAAAGTACGAGCTCCTCCGCCTGATCGGCCGCGGGGGCATGGGCTCCGTGTGGGAGGGGCGTCATGCCTCGCTCGGCACGCACGTCGCGATCAAGTTCATCGAGAAGGAGTTCGCGGACAACGAGGAGGCGCGCAAGCGCTTCGACAACGAGGCCCGCGCTGCGGCGGCGCTCCAGTCGAAGCACGCCATCCAGATCCACGACCACGGCATGACGGAGGAGGGCAAGCCGTACATCGTCATGGAGCTGCTCGTCGGCGAGCCGCTCGACAAGCGCATCGAGCGCGCCGGCACCATCCCCCTCCAGGACACCGCTCGCATCCTCGGGCAAGTGTGCCGCGGCCTGCAGAAGGCCCACGAGCACGGCATCGTGCACCGCGACCTCAAGCCCGAGAACATCTTCTTGGTGCGCGGCCCGGACGACGACGACGAGATCGCCAAGGTCCTCGACTTCGGCATCGCGAAGATCCGCCACAACGCGCAGGACCAGAACGTCTCGTCGAGCACCCGCACCGGCGCCGTGCTCGGCACGCCGTTCTACATGTCGCCCGAGCAGGCGCGCGGCCTGCGCGAGATCGACCAACGCACCGACCTCTGGTCGCTCGGCGTCATCGCGTTCAAGTGCACGACGGGCCGGCTGCCGTTCGAGGGCGAGTCGCTCGGCGACTTGCTCGTCAAGATCTGCACGACGCCGATCCCGATGCCGTCGCAGTACAACCCGGCGCTGCCGCCTTCGTTCGACGCGTGGTTCTCTCGCGCGCTCGAGCGCGATCCCAACCGCCGCTTCGGCAGCGCGACCGAGCTCGCCGAGGCGCTCGCCTACGCGTCGGGCATCAGCGTGCGCCGCCCCGCGCAGCTGCAGAGCGGCGGTGGCTACGGCTACGGCCCGCCGCCTCCCGCGGGCATGACGCCTCCGATGGCGGTGACGCCGCCGGGTACGGGCACCGCCGTCGGCATGCCGGGGATGGGCGCCCCCGCCTATCCCGGCGTCTCGGTCTACGGGACGCCGCCGCCGTACGGCTACCCTCAGGGTCCCGGAGCGACATCCGCGCCGTTCGTCTCCTCGACGCAGCACCGTGGCGGCGGCGGCTCGCGCGGCATCCTCCTCGCCGTGGCTCTCCTCGCGGCCGCCATCGGCATCGCCCTCGCGGTCTTCGCGTTCAAGACCGCCACGTCCAACAAGGACGACACGATCGGCGTCGCGACGCAGCCGCGCACGCCCGATCCACCGCCGACCAACGCCGTCGTCACGCCGCTCACCACGACGACCGCGACCACCCCCTCGGCGACCGCCTCGACGTCGGGGGCCACGCAGCCCACGCACTCCGCCACCGTCCCCACGACAAAGCCGACGGCGACCACGCACCCGACGACCAAGCCCACCACGACGGCGACGACCGTGCCGACGACCAAGCCCACGTCGACCGCAAAACCGGGCGATTTCGGCGCCGGCTTCTGAATCGCCGGCGAGAGAATCAAACGGCGGCATGGTCCGTCTCACGTTTGGCCGGTCTGCACGCTCGGCCTCTACGCTGCTCGAAGTGCCTGAGTGGTGTTATGAGGTGCAAAGGGTCCCATGCACTTACGGTCCACTTCGAGTCGCTTCCCACGTTCGAGCTCCCGAGCCCTGCTCTTCTCCGCGGCATTGATGGCGACGGCGGCGTTGCCCTCGACCGCGCGCGCCCAGCAGCCGGTCTCCGACGCGGACCGCAACACCGCGCGTGATCTCTACAAGGAGGGCTGGGCGCTCCAGCAGGCGGGCAAGTACACCGACGCGCTCGACAAGTACCAGCGGTCGATCGCCGTCTACTCCGCGCCGACCACTGCCTTCCGCATCGCGCAGTGCAAGGCCGCCCTCGGGCAGCTCGTCGAGGCGGCCGAGGAGCTCCGCGCGGTCCGCGACGTCCAGCTCCCCGCCAACGCTCCCGAAGCGTTCGTGAAGGCCAAGCAGGAAGCCGCCACCGAGCTGCAGAGCGTCGAGCCACGCATCCCCAAGCTCAAGATCAACGTCACGCCCGCGAACGCCACGGGCCTCACGGTCACCATCGACGGCCAGCCCATGCCGACGGCGCTGCTCGGCGTCGGCCGCGCCATCAACCCTGGCACGCACAAGATCGTCGTCGTCGCTCCCGGCTACGCGCAAGCGGAGCAAAGCGTCGACGTCCGCGAGAAGCAGCAACCGCCGCCGGAGCTCAACATCACGCTGACGGCCCAGGCCGGCGTCTCGTACACGCCGAGCGGGCAAGGCGGCGGCACGACCTATGGGCAGCAGGGCGGCGCCTATGGGCAGCAGGGCGGCGCCTATGGGCAGCAGGGCGGCGCCTACGGCCAGGGCGGCTATCAGGGGCCCTACGGCGGCGGGCGGCCCTGGGTTCCGCCCGCGAGACCGCGCGGCGCCAGCACCGCGTTGCTCCTCGGCGTGCACGGAGTGATCTCCGTCCCGTTCGGCGACGGCCCCTTGCCGAGCAATACCTCCTCCGCGACGAGCTTGAACGACGCCCTGGGCGTGGGCGGAGGCATCGGCGGCGAGGTCGGGCTTCGCTTCGCGCGCATCGTCTACCTCGGCGCGTCGCTGCAGGGCTCCTTCTACAACGCCAACTACGCCGGGGCGAGCCTCGCGATCGACGCCCTGCTCGGCTTCATGAGCAACCCGGACGGCGTGGGCTTCTATGGCGAG
>DATIQP010000295.1:0-5527 GCA_035470765.1 Polyangiaceae bacterium
CACCGTCGGATTCAGTATCTGCATGAGGCCCGCCACCAGCGTGCCGAAAGGCCGTCCGTTGGCCACCGTCAGCGCGTTCGCGCTCCCGCCCGCCGCCGGCAGGCTCACGCTGTAGCTGGCGAGGTCCGCCATGATGTCCCATCCCGCGTCCTTCACTTGTGAAGGCTTCATACCGGTCTTGAAGTAGCCCGTCAGGTCGTTGCCCGAGGGCGTCGTGCTGTATTGGTCTATGGACATGCGCCCGCCTACGCCGTTTCGAAGAGTTTCATGAGCTCCGCCAGGGATGTGGCCATGTTGCCGGCGTTCGCTGATGGGTTGTTCAAGATCGGGTTGGTCTGGGACGAACCCGGCTGCAAGCCGCTCAAGAGCGCCTCGTAGCTGCTCAGGTCCGGGCCGACGCGGTCGTCATCGCGGGCGGCGCACTGATGACGCCGCTGCTCCTGCGGCGCAACGGGCTCTGCTCTCGTGCGCCCGTGGGCAAGAAACTCTCGATCCACCCCGCGACGAAGGTCATGGCGCTCTTCGACGAGCCCATCGACATGCAGACCGGCATCCCGCAGGGCTACTCGATCGACCACTTCGCCGACGAGGGGATGATGTTCGAGGGCGCGTCCACGCCGCTCGACGTCACCGCGCTGGCCATCCCGTGGATCGGCCGGCGCTTCATGGACGTGATCGAGAGCTACCGGAACCTCGCCACCTTTGGCTTCATGATCGAGGACACGTCGCGCGGCGAGGTGCGTCCCGGCCCGCGCGGCTCTCCGCTCATCACCTACCGGCTCAACGGCGCCGACACGAAGCGGATGCAGCGCGGCATTTCCATTCTCTGCGAGGTCTTCTTCGCGGCCGGGGCCAAGAGGGTCCTGCCGATGCTGCCGGGGGCCGAGGAGCTGTCCACGCCGGCGGACGTCGACCGCGTGCGCAAGGCGCGGCTGCGCCCGGGCGATCTCGAGGTCAGCGCGTATCACCCCCTCGGGACGTGCCGGATGGGCACCGACCCCAGCTCGAGCGTCGTCGGCCCCACGCACGAAACGCATGAGATCGCGGCGCTCTACCTGGTCGACGGGAGCGCGGTACCGACGCCGCTGGGCGTCAATCCTCAGATGACGATCATGGCGCTCGCGCTGCGCGCCGCCGAGGGAATCGACGCCGTCCTTCGATAGCCGATGATAGGCTGGTGACATGGAGGCCGGCTTCGTCGTCGGCGAGCGCTTCACGATCGAGCGTCGGGCAGGGGCAGGCGGGATGGCGACGGTGTATCGCGCCGTCGACCGCGTGACCGGCGACGTGGTCGCGCTGAAGCTGCTCGGCGCCGTCGCCGAGAGGGAGCGGTTCCTGCGCGAGGCCGAGATGCTCGCGCACTTCGATCATCCCAACATCGTCCGCTACGTGGCCCACGGCGAGCTCGAGGACGGGACGACCTTCTTGGCGATGGAATGGCTCGACGGCGAGAGCCTGTCCGACCGGCTGCACCAGGGGCCGCTGCCGGTCGACGAGTCGCTGGCGCTCTGCTCGATCGTGGCGCGCGCCCTCGGGCACGCGCACGCGCGCGGCATCATCCACCGGGACGTGAAGCCGTCGAACGTCATGCTCCCCGCCAGCGGGCTCATCGGCGAAGCACGCGTGCTCGACTTCGGGATCGCGCGGCGCGGCGTCCGCCGCGATCTGACGCGCACCGGAATGCTGGTCGGTACGCCGGGGTACATGGCGCCCGAGCAGGCTCGCGGCTCGCGCGACGTCGACGCGCGAGCGGACGTGTTCGCGCTCGGGTGCCTGCTCTACAAGTGCCTCACGCAGAGGGCGCCGTTCGTGGGCGAGAGCGTCGTCGCCGTGCTCGCCAAGGTCCTGCTCGAAGAGCCGACACCGCTGCGCCGTTTGATGCCCGACGTTCCGGAGCACGTCGAGCGGCTGACCGAGCGCCTCCTGGCGAAGGACCCCGACGCGCGACCGGCCGACGGCAACGAGGCGGCGGAGCTGCTCTCGCGCGCGCTCCGGGGCGAGTCGCTCGAGCGAGCCTCGGCTCCGTCGCGGCAAGTGCTCACCGCGCTCGAGCAGCGCATGCTGAGCGTCTTGCTGCTCGATCTGGGCGCGGCGCCTGCTCCCGTAGAAGACCCGAGCGATCTCGACGCGACCGCCACCATCGTCGCGGTACCCGACGCGGTCGCCGCGTGCGCCTCGAGCTTCGGCGCGCGCCTCGAGGCCCTCGCCGACGGATCGATCCTGCTGACCTGGCAAGGGGCAGGCACCGAGCACGCCACGCGCGCGGCGCGATGCGCGCTGGCGGTGGCGGACGCCATCCCGGACGTCCTCGCGGTGCTCGGCACGGGGCGCGCCGTCGTGGGCGGCGCGGGCGTGCCGGTCGGCGACCTCTTGGACCGCATGGACCGGCTCCGGTGCGTCGCGCTGAGCTCGCTCGTGGCGTCCCAGGACGCGAGCGCGATCCTGCTCGATTCGCTGTCCGCGACGTTGCTCCAGGATCGCTTCGCCGTCGGCACGCGCGGAGAGCTCTCGCTGCTCGGCCCCGAGCGCGAAGGCGGCGAGATCCTGCGGACGCTCCTCGGCATGCCCACCGGCTGCTTCGGCCGCGACCGCGAGCTCGATCAGCTCACGGCGCTGTTCGACGAGTGCGTCGACGAAGGCTCGCCGCGCGCCGTCTTGCTGAAGGCGCCCGCCGGCTACGGCAAGTCGCGCGTCCGCCACGAGCTCGTGGCCCGCGTCCGCGGCAGCGCCCAGATCTGGATGGGCCGCGGCGATCCGACGAGCGCCGGCGCGCCGTTCGAGCTCTTCACGCGCGCGCTGCGCCGCGCCTACGCGATCCGCGACGACGACCCGATCGAGACGCAGCGCGGGAAGCTCGACGCCCGCGTGGCGCGGCACTTCGGCGGGGCCGAGCGAGCCGAGATCGTCGCCTTCGTCGGCCAGATGATCGGGCTGCCGCCGGCCGGGCTCCCCGACCTCTCCGTCTCGATGCAGGACCCCGTGCTGCAGGGCGATCGCATCCGCGCCGCGGTGGTCTCGCTGCTCCGCGCCGAGTGCGCGACGCTCCCGATCGTGCTCGTCCTCGAGGACCTCCACTGGGGAGACATCCCCACGGTCAAGCTCGTGGACCTGCTCATGCGAAGCCTGTCCAGCAGCCCGATGTTCGTGCTTGCCACCGCGCGGCCCGAGATCGACGAGCTCTTCCCCAGGCTGTGGGAAGACCGGTCGCTGCTCGTGCTCCCGCTCCGCGAGCTCGGTCGCAAGGCCGGCGAGCAACTCGTTCGCGCCGCGCTCCCCGACGCCGACGACGCCCGCGTGGCCGATCTCGTCGAGCGCGCTTCCGGCAACGCCTTCCACCTGGAGGAGCTGATCCGCGCGGTCGCCGAGCACGGCTCCGACGTGCTGCCCGACACGGTCCTCGCGATGGTCTCGGCGCGCTTCGATCGGCTAGACCCTGAGGCGCGGCGCGTCCTCCGCGCGGCGAGCGTCTTCGGTCAGGCCTTCTGGGGCGCCGGCGTCGAGGCGATGGTGGGCGACGCGGGCGCCGGCGCGCACCTCGCCGCCCTCGTGAGCCAGGAGCTCGTCCAACCGCGCAGCGAGAGCCGCTTCGAGCGCTGCGCCGAGTACGTCTTCCGCAACTCCGCCATCCGCGACGCGGCCTACGCCACGCTCACCGAGCACGACCGCGCGGTGGGCCACAGGGTCGCGGCCGCGTGGCTGGAGTCGGTGGGTGAGACCAGCGCCTTCGTCCTCGCGGAGCACCTCGAGCGAGGCGGCGAGCCGGCGCGCGCCCTGCCCTACTGGGTGCGCGCCGCCGAGCAAGCGATGGAGGGCAACGATTTCTCGCGCGCTGCCGAGCTCGCGGCCCGAGGCCTCGCGTGCGGCCCTGCGCCGGACGCGGCCTCGCGCTTGCACGCCATCCGCGCCGAAGCGCTGCGTCCGCGCTGAGGCCCCCTCGCGCCTCGCATCACAACCCGTCGAGGACCTCGAGGACCAGGTCCCGCACCATGTCGCGATCCGGCAGCGCGCCGAGCATGCCGTACATCGCCGCCGAACCCTCGGCGGCGGCCGTCCCCTTCGCGACGCCCGCTACGCTGGCGCGCAGGTCGCCCGTGATGTCGGCGACGAGCTTCTCGTGCGCCGGCGTGATCATCATGTGGAGCGACGGGGGGCGCTGCTGCCGGTCGAGGAACCAGCCGCGCTGCTGCATGTGATCGCCCACCGCGTAGATGTCGACGGCGTCGCTGGTGAAGGCGAAGACGCTCATGGCCGGGTCGCCGAGGATGCGCAGCTCCGGGATCTGCCGGATGCCGGCGAGGATGGCGTCGCTCGTGTCGAGCGTCTTCTTGGCGAGGCGCAAATAGCCTTCTTCGCCGAGGTAGTTCATCACCGCCCACGCCGCCGCGATCGGACCGCCGGGGCGCGTGCCCGGCGCGCTCGGCGACCCGTAGAGCCCGCCCGGCCAGTCCGTGTAGACGACGAACTGGTGCCGCCGCAGCTCGCGCGTGCGGTACAGCACGACCGAGGCGCCCTTCGCCGCCCAACCGTACTTGTGGATGTCGGCCGACATCGACGTCACGCCGGGTACGGCGAAGTCGAACGGCGGCACGTCGCGGCCGAGCTTCCGCGCGAACGGGAGCATGAAGCCGCCGACGCACGCGTCGACGTGGCAGAGCAGCCCGTGCTCCTGCGCGAGGGCGCCGATGCGATCGATGGGATCGACGACGCCGTGCGGATACGCTGGCGCCGAGCCCACGAGCAGGATGGTGCGGTCGTTGATCGCGCGCCGCATCGCGTCCACGTCCGCGCGCAACGTCGCGTCGAGGGGGACGTGCACCGGCTTCACGCCGAAGTACTGCGCCGCCTTCTCGAACGCGGGGTGCACCGACTCCGGCAGCAGCATCTCGGGCTCGATCACGCTCGGCCTGTGGGCGCGTGCCCAATCGCGCGCCGTCTTGACGGCCATGAGGATGCTCTCGGTGCCGCCCGAGGTCATCGCTCCCGCCGCCTCGGGGTGCGAGAGCATGTCGGCCGTCATGGCGACGACCTCGTTCTCGAACCGCTTCAAGCTCGGAAACGCCAGCGGGTTGAGCGCGTTCTCGCTGAAGTAGCGAAAGAACGCGTCGTGCAAGAGCGAGAGCACTTCGTCGCCGGCGTAGTACACCAGGCTGAAGGTTCGCCCTTCCTTCCAGCGGAGGTCCTTCTCGCGCGCCTCGTCCAGAGCGGCGAGGACGGCCTCTCGCGTCTGGCCATGGTTGGGCAACTTCATGAATTTACAATGTAAAATATCACGTTCTTGCTCGAAACGCCAGCCTGGAATAACTCGCTGGGGAGCCGTGCGCATCACCCATCAACAACGGCGCCCATCAGCCCGGAACGCGCTGCTCGCGGGCTTGCTCGTCCTCGTAGCGCCCGCCTGCCACCGTCACGGCTCGAGCGACGCGGGCGTGGATGGCGCGACGGCGCTGGCGTCGGCGACCATCGCGTCGGAGCCCTCGGCCGCGAGCGACGCGGGCCCGCCGGCGAAGGACGCGCCGCGCGTCATCGC
>DATIQP010000296.1:0-16882 GCA_035470765.1 Polyangiaceae bacterium
CGTACGAGTGCAGCCCCACGGTGTGCCCGCGCGCGAGCATGTCGCGCAAGACCTCGGGGTGGGCCTCGGCCTTCTTGCCGATGACGAAAAACGTCGCCTTCGCCCCCGCGGCGTCGAGCGCGTCCAGCGCGCGCGGCGTCCACACCGGATCCGGCCCGTCGTCGAACGTGAGCACCACCCCCTTGGCGCCGCGCGGTCCGCGCACGATCGCGTCCACGAAGACGCGCAGCCGAAGCACGAGCACGCCGAGCAGCAGCGCCGTCACGTACACCACGGCAAACGCCGCGACGACCTTGCCCGACACGGGCTCGCTCGCGATCACGCGCACGGTGAGCCCGAGCGCGGCGAGGGTAAGCAAATAGAAGATCGCGCGTGCCGCCGGCATGACGCGGCCAGCTTAGCCCGCCGCCTCCGTCTCCGTCTCCGTCTCTGACTCCGTCTCTGACTCCGTCTCCGTCTCCGTCTCTGAGACGGAGACGGAATCGGAGACGGAATCGGAGGCCGATCGGCGTCGCGGCCCACGCGTGTCGTCATCCTCCCCGGCGGCTGCGAGGTTGTCTTGCGCCTCGCGGAGCAGCCGCCGTGGGGAGGACAGGCGCCTGCAGGCGGACGCGCGCAGCGCCGCCAGCGTCACTCACGGATCGCGGAGCGGCGCGAGCACGCCGCCGAAGCCGCCTGAGGAGGGGCCACCCTCTCTCTCCTCTTACTTCTTCGCCCTCTTCGCCGCCGCCCCCACGAGCTCCCCCTCGTCCTCGTCCTCGCCCTTGCCCGCCACGCGGACCTTCTTCCCGTTCGCCGAGGCCGCCGCCTTGCTCTCCGCCTTCTTGTCCTTGTCGCCTTCGGCAGGCTCGGGCGTGTTGTCCGCCTCGTAGAACCCGCCGAGGATCGCCGCGATCAACGGCAACGAGACCGCGGGCAACATGCCGGCCGGCGTCGCGGTGGCGGGGCCGACGCCGAGCGAGTGCAGATCGACGTCGAAGCTCACCCAGCGGCGCAGCGCGAACATCATCCCGCTCGCGAGCAGAGCGCCGAAGAAGGCCTTGAGGCCTGCCTCGATCTGCCCGCCCTTGGACCAGATCGGCTTGCCGGCGACCAGGCCGACGAGCACGCCCGTCACCGCGGCGAAGACGTACGCGAGCACGGCGCCGGTGCTGCCGGTGAAAGCGAGCATGCCGATGCCCTTGATGACCGCCGCCGCCAGCAGACCTCCCACGAGGAGTCCGAAGAGGAGGCCAACGACGAGCCGCTTGATCATGTTCGCTCTAGTAGCCTGAGGGCCCTTTCCTCATACGTCAACGGGGCAAAGGTCATTCCCACGATTCTTTGCCGACCGCTCGCGCAGCGAGCCGCTCAGCCAAGCGCGACCGGCGCTCGCCTTGCGCGCGGCGCAGCGCAAGACCGAGCGCGCGGCCGTCGGCCACGAGGACGACCAGGCGCTTGCCGCGCGTCACGGCCGTGTAGAGCAGGTTGCGCGAAAGCATGACGAAATGGCTCGAGAGCATGACCACGATCACCGCCGGGTACTCGCTGCCCTGCGACTTGTGGATGGTGCTCGCGTAGGCGAGCGTCAAATCGTCGAGGTCCGCGACGGTGTAGGTGCGCTCGCGGCCGTCGTCGAAGCGCACGGCGATGGGCTCGTCGCTCTCGGCGTCGACCGCAGAGACGATGCCGAGGTCGCCGTTCCAGACGTCCTTTTCGTAGTCGTTGCGCAGCTGCATGACCTTGTCGCCGAGGCGGAAGACGCGCGCGCCGCGGGTGAAGGAGTCGCCCCGCGGGTTGAGGGTGGCCTGCAGCGCCTCGTTGAGCGCCGTCGCGCCCGCGTCGCCGCGGTGCATGGGCGTGAGGACCTGGATGTCGCGCACCGGATCGAGGCCGAATCTCCGCGGGATGCGGTCGCGCACGAGCTCGAGCACCGTCGCCCTCGCCTGGACCGGGTCCTTGCGCTCGATGACGAAGAAGTCGGCGTTCTCGTCGCGCTCGACCACGGGCGGCCGGCCCTTGTTGATGAGGTGTGCGTTCTCGATGATGAGGCTGCGCGAGGCTTGCCGGAACACGTGCGTGAGGCGCACGCACGGCGCCACCTGCGAGGCGATGACGTCGCGCAACACCGCGCCCGGCCCGACGCTCGGCAGCTGATCCACGTCCCCGACGAGCAGCAGCCGCGTGCCGGGCGCGACGGCCTGCGTGAGCGAGTCGGCCAGCGGCAGGTCGATCATCGAGGCCTCGTCGACGATCACGGCGCCCGCCTCGATGGGGCGCGACGCCATCCGCTGGAAGGCGGCGCGCTTCGGATCGAACTCGAGCAGGCGGTGGAGGGTCTGCGCGTCGCGGCCGGCGGCCTCCTGCATGCGCTTGGCGGCGCGGCCCGTCGGCGCGGCGAGGCGGACGGGGACCTTGGCCGCGTCGAAGAGCGCGAGCAGCGCGCGGACGACGGTCGTCTTGCCGACGCCGGGGCCGCCGGTGATGACGAGCAGGGGCGAGTGCGCGGCGCGCTCGACGGCCTGGCGCTGCTCGGGGGCGAGCTGGATGCCGCGGTCCTTCTCGTACTTCTCGAGGAGCTTCGGCACGTCGCCGATGGGTCGCACGTGCGCCGAGGCGAGCTCGAGGAGGCGCTCGGCGAGGCGCACCTCCGAGCCGTGCATCGGACGTGTAAAGTACAAGGAACCTTCGAGCGTCTTTTCCTCGATGACGTGGCCGCTCAGCAAGAGCGCACGGAGCGCGCGCTCGAGCGCCTCCGTCTCGGCGCCGCCGAGCAACGCGCGCGCCGCCTCGACGAGCGCCTCGAAGGGGACGCACGTGTGGCCGCCGCCCTCGGTGGCGTCGCTCAGCGCCTGGAGCAGGCCTGCCTGGATTCGCTCGGGCGCGTCGCGCGCGATGCCGACCTGCTGCGCGATCTTGTCCGCGGTCGCGAAGCCGATGCCGCGCACCTCCATCGCGAGCCGGTACGGCTGCTCGCTCACGACGTGGACCGCGTTCGGGCCGTAGCGGCGGAAGATGCGGTCGGCGAGCGCGATGCTCACGCCGTAGCCCTGCAGTATGACCATGACCTCGCGCACCTCGCGCGCCGCCTTCCACGCGCGCGCGATCTGCTGGGCCTTGTTCTTGGAGATGCCCTGCACCTCGGCGAGGCGCTCGGGGTGCTCGTCGAGGATCTCGAGCGTCTTCATGCCGAACGTGTCGACCATGCGCTCGGCGGTCTTCTTGCCGACGCCCCGGATGACGCCGCTCGCGAGGTAGCGCGCCAGGCCCTTGAGCGTGCGCGGGCCGAGCTCGGTGACCGCGAGCGCGCGGATCTGGTCGCCGTGCTTCCTGTCGACCTCGGGGACGCCCCGGATCCGGACGTGCGCCCCGACCCCGACCCGGGGGAAGTGGCCGATGACCGAGACCGGCTCGTTGCGCCCCGCGACCTGCACCTTGATGACGCGGAAGGTGGAGTCGTCGCGCTCGAAGGTGACGCGCAAGACCTCCGCTTCGAAGGTCAGCTCGCGGCTCTCGGGTGCCGTCCCGTTCACGGACAAGACGCTAGCCGATTCGCGCCGGAAAGCTGCTAAGGATCCGCCCGTGCGCGAGCTCTGGACATACACGGCGCTCTGCTTCGGGTCGGTGTTCGCCATCGTCGACCCGTTCGCGGCGATCCCGATCTTCCTCGCGCTCACGGGCGACCGGCCGAGCAACGCGCGGACCGTGGCGCTGCGCGCTTCGACCACGAGCGCGGTCGTGCTCCTGGTCTTCGCGGCCGCCGGGTCGTTCATCCTGCGCTTCTTTTCCATCACGCTGCCCGCCTTCAAGATCGCGGGCGGCGTGCTGCTCTTCGCCGTCGGCCTCGAGATGCTGCGCGCCACCGCGTCGCGCACGCGGTCGACGGAGGAGGAGCAGACGGAGGCTCACGCGAAGGAGGACGTGGCGGTCGTGCCGCTCGGCATCCCGCTGCTCGCGGGGCCGGGGGCCATCGCGACGGTGGTGGTGCTCGCGTCGAAGGCCGGGGATCTCGAGCACAGGGCGGTGGTGTTCGTGTGCATCACGGTGGTGGCGCTGATCACGTTCCTGGTGCTCCGCTCGGCCAGCTTCGTGTCGCGCGCGCTGGGGCAGACTGGCATCAACCTGATCGGGCGCGTGATGGGGTTGATCCTCGCGGCGACGGCGGTGCAGTTCGTGATCGACGGGGCGCGGGAGGCGTTTCCCAGGGTGCTCGGGTAAGAAGAAAGACGAACAAGGAGTGGGAGTGGGGTGAGGAGACGGAGTCGGAGACGGGGACGGAGTCGGAGACGGGGGTCGGAGTCGGAGTCGGAGGCAGAGTCGGAGCTGCGGGGAAGGGGGGCTTCGACTAGAGTGTCGTCCGATGCGCCTTCTTTTCCTTGCCCTCGTGCCCACCCTCGCCATGGCTTGCAGCTCGGCGCCCGCGACCCCGGCGACCGTGGCCGACTTCGACCTGAACGCCGACCTCACGAGCCAGGACTCGTTCTTCGCGATGCCGTATCCGTCGGACCTGCGCCTCACGGCGGACGGCGCCCCGGACGTGCGCGGGTTTCCGGACAACCTGCAGGAGTCGCTCATCGAGGGCCTCAAGACCATCACCATGCAGCGGCGCGGCTTTCCGCAGATGCCGGTCGCGTACTTTCACTTCTCGGCGCCGATCGCGCCGCAGGATCCAGCGGTGGTGCTGCCCGCTGACGCGGCGCAGCCGATCCTGCTCGTCGACGTCGACGAGGCGTCGCCCGAGCGCGGCAAGCTGTTCCCCGTCGTCGCCGGGACGCCCGCCGCGGACCGCTACCTGCTCGATGGGACGCTGGAGATCGCGCCGCGCGTCGGCATCGTGCTGCACCAGTCGCGCAAGTACGCGTACGTCGTGATGCGCTCGCTGAAGGACGCGACGGGCGCGCTGCTCGGAGCGCCGACCGCGTTCACGGCCCTGAATTCCCTGGAGGCGCCTCCAGCCGATCCCCAGCTCGCGGCGTGGAAGAACTATCAGCCGCTGTGGCCGACGCTCCGTCAGCTCGGCGTCGACGCGGCGAACGTGGCGATGGCGACGGTGTTCACGACCGGAGACGTGGTGCAGGACACCGAGGATCTCTCGACCAAGGTGATCGCGCAGTACAGCGCGCCGATCACCAACCTGAACGTGCCGACGGGCGGCGACCAGGGGCGCTTCTGCGAGGTGCTCGGCCAGATCTCGTACCCGCAGTTCCAGACCGGCACGCCGCCGTTCGACACGCTCGGGCTCTTCGACTTCGGCACCGACGGGCTGCCCATCAAGCAGCGCGACGAGACGGCGCCGGTGGCGATCTCGCTGCCGAAGAACCAGCCGATGCCGAAGGGCGGCTACCCGCTGATCGTCTACTTCCACGGATCGGGCGGCCTCTCGACGGCGGTCATCGACGCGGGGCCTCTGCAGAGCCCGACGGACCAGACCGGGACGCCGGGGCAGGGCCCGGCGTACGTGATGGCGCCGCACGGCTTCGCGATGGCGGGGAGCGCTCTGCCGCTCAACCCCGAGCGAGTGCCCGGCGCGAGCGAGCTCGAGTACCTGAACTTCAACAACCCGGCGGCGTTCCGCGACACGTTCCGCCAGGGCGCGATCGAGCAGCGCATGTTCATCGACGCGCTCTCGAAGCTGACGATCGATCCGGCGGCGGTCGCGGCGTGCACCGGGCTCTCGCTGCCGGCCGGCGAGACCGCGTACCACTTCGACATCACGACGCTGCAGGCGCAGGGCCAGTCGATGGGCGGCATGTACACGAACCTGCTCGGCGCGCTCGACCCGCGCATCAAGCTGGTCGTCCCGACGGGAGCCGGCGGCTACTGGAGCTACATGGTGCTCACGACGCAGACGATCCCGGACGCGCCGTCGAAGCTGCAGCTGCTGCTCGGCACGGGGAAGCTCACGTTCATGCACCCGACGCTGCACCTGCTCGAGACGGCGTGGGAGGCCGCGGAGCCCTTCGTCTACATGCCCCGGCTCGCGCGCATGCCGCTCGCCGGCCACCCGGTGCGGCCGGTCTACGAGCCGGTCGGCCTCGGCGACTCGTACTTCTCCTCCGAGGTCTACGACGGCGCGGCGATCGCCTACGGGAACAAGGAGGCCGGCGACGTGATCTGGCCGACGATGCAGGACGCGCTCAAGCTCGTCGGCCTGGACGGGATCCTACCGTACCCGGTGAGCATGGACGTGACCTCGAGCGACGGGAAGACGCAGTACACGGGCGGGGTGGTGCAGTACGCGCTCACCGACGGGATCGATCCGCACGCGATCTACCGGCAGCTCGACGCGGTGAAGTACCAGTACGCGTGCTTCCACGAGAGCTTCCTCAAGAGCGGGACGGCGACGATCTACGCGCCCGCCGCGGCCGACGCGGCCTGCCCCTGAAGCTCACCGCCGCGCGCGCTCTCCTCCTCGAGCGCGAGCAGGATGCGCTTGTTGTCGAGGCCGCCGCCGAAGCCGGCGAGCGCGCCGCTCGCGGCGATGACGCGGTGGCACGGGATGACGATGGCGATGCGGTTGCGGGCGTTCGCCGTGCCGACCGCGCGCGCCTTGTTGGGATCGCCGAGGCGCCGCGCCTGCTCCGAATACGAGATCGTGCGGCCGTAGGGGATGCGGAGCAGCTCGCGCCACGCGCGCACCTGGAAGGGCGTGCCGTCGATGACGAGCGGCAGGTCGAAGACGCGGCGCGCGCCCGCGAAGTATTCGCGGAGCTGCGCCGTCGCCTTCGCGAGGACCGGGTGAGGGCGCTGCCGCACGCGCGCGAGCTCGCGCGCGCTGCGCTCGTCCCTCCAGAGCACGGCGTGGAGGCCGGCGTCCGAGGCGATCAGCGTCAGCGCGCCGACCGGGCTATCGATCTCGGCGCGCGCGCACTCGGCGGGGAGACTCTCTTGCGTGATCGACATGGTCCGTTCCTTTCGTGGTCCAGAGGTGCATGACGGCGTAGGAGCGCCAGGGCCGCCACCGCTCGGCGAGCCGCTCGCTCTCGGCGGCCGAGCCCGTGCCGAGCGCCTTGCGTACGGCGAGATCTCCGCCCGGGAAGGCGTCGGGCCAGCGCAGCGCGCGCATCGCGACGTACGCGCTCGTCCACGGGCCGATGCCCGGGAGCGCGCCGAGGCGCTCGAGGGTGGCCTCCCACGGCGCGTGCGCGGAGAGGTCCAGGCGCTTCGCCGCGACGCTCGAGGCGAGCGCGCGGACGGCGCGCGCACGGGCCTGCGGGAGGCCGTCGAGCTCGGCGTGGGCGAGGCGCGCGGCGCTCGGAAAGACCAGGCGCAGCTCCTCGAACGGCGTGCGGATGGGCGCGCCGAAGCGCTCGGCGAGGCGCCCCGCTAGCGTGGTGGCGGCCTTCACGCTCACCTGCTGGCCGAGGATCGCGCGGACGGCCGCCTCGAGCCCGTCGATGGCGCCGGGCAAGCGCAGCCCCGGCCGGGCGCGCACGAGCGGGGCCAGGCGGCGATCGCGCGCGAGGTGCTCGTCGATGGCGCGCGGGTGCGCGTCGAGATCGAACAGCGACCGCACGCGCGCGCTGAGCGGTCCGATCGACGGCACGAGCGAGAGCGACACCCGGCAGGCGAGCGCGTTGCGCCCCGGAAGGGGACGCGCCGCGATCCATCCGATCGCGCCGTCGATGCGCACCGTGCGGCGATACTCGTCGCCCACCACGGACTCGACGCCCGGGATGGCGCGCGCGGCGAGAAAGCCGAGCGCGGCGGCCCAGTCGAGCGGCGGCCGGTAGTCCAGACGCAACACGACGGCGCCCTCGGTCTGCGCCCGGCCGAGCGCGCCGAGCGTCTTGCGCACGGCGGTGGGCGGTCGCCCGAAGCGCTCGCGGAAGACCGCGTTGAACCGCCTCACGCTCGCGAAGCCGCTCGCGAACGCGACATCCGTGATCGGCAGGCGGGTGTCGTGGAGCAGCTGCTTGGCGAGCGCCAGCCGCTTCGACTGCACGAGCTCGATGGGCGATACGCCGACGCGCTCGGCGAGCACGCGGCGCAGGTGTCGCGACGTCACGCCGAGCTCGCGCGCCACGTCCTCGATCGACGTCTCGGCCGCCGAGGTCTCGAGCCGCGCGGTCGCGGCCGACGCGAGGCGCCCCGCGGCGTCGACCGAGCTCTGGCCGGGCGCGAGCTCGGGCCGGCAGCGGAAGCACGCGCGGAAGCCCTCTCGCTCCGCCTCGGCCGCGTGGCGGAAGAAGACGCAGCGGTCGCGGCCCGCCGTGCGCGCGGTGCAGACGGGCCGGCAGTAGATGCCCGTCGTCGTCACGCCGACGAAGAAGACTCCGTCGAAGCGCGCGTCGCGGCTGAGCAGCGCCTGATACCACCGGTCTTGCGTCACGCCCGAGGAGGTAGCACCGGCGCGCGCCATCGACTGGCCATTTTCGGACCTGGTCGCAAATCAGCGTTTCGCGCTCAGGGAGCGCTGGGCGTGTTCGGGGCGGCGACGTCCTTGGCGCAGCGGAAGCCGACGTTGTTGAGCGCGAGCGGGCGATCGAGCGCCATGCGCGAGTACGCCTCCGCGGCCGCGGCCGAGTAGTCCCACGAGCCGCCGCGGATCACCCCTTTGTTGGTGCGCGGCGGGAGGATGGGATCCACGGCTTCGTCCTTCGGGTACGCGGCGTAGTCGTCGGCGACCCACTCCCACACGTTGCCGACCATGTCGAACAGGCCGAACGGGCTCTTGCCGTCGACCGTCGTCCCGACCTCGTAAGTCCCCTTGCGCGCGCCGCACGTGCCCTCGGCGCCGCCGACGATCGCGAAGCGGCACGAGTGCGGCTGCTGCTCGCCCCACGGGTAGGTGCGCCCGTCGCTGCCGCGCGCCGCGTACTCCCACTCGGCCTCCGTCGGCAGGCGCTTGCCCTCGTGCTTGCAGTAGCTCGCCGCCTGCTCGTACGACACGCAGTTGATCGGCTGGCGCGCGAAGCTCGGATCGCCGATGGCGTTGCACGTGGTCGTGGTGCCGATTCCGCGGCCGCGACCGGGCGGATGGAAGCGGGGCGTCGAGCAGGCCTTGTCGCGCACGCAATCGCCGTAGGCGTCCGTCGTGACCTCGGTGAGGTCGATGTAGAAGTCGCGCGTGATGTGGACCGGGTGCTGCGGCTTCTCGGCGCGGCTGCCCGAGTCGCTCCCCATCAAGAAGCGCCCGGCCGGGATCCGCACCATGCCCTTTGGCATCGACGGGGCGGGCGTGACCTCCGGGTGGTCGACGACCTTCGGCGTGGGCTCGGTCACGCTGCTCGTCGGCTGCGCGGACGCCGCCGCGTTCGACAGGGCGGGACGCGCGCTCGCGGAGGCGCTCGCCGAGGCGGCCGTGGAGGCCTGCCGCTCGGCCTCACGCATTCCGACGAACGCGGCCACGACGACGACGGTCGTCACGAGCAGCGCTCCGAGCCACACCGCGCGCCGGCGGCGCTGGTCGCGCAGCAGGACGGTGATGGTGCCGGTGGGGCCGCTGCGCTGGGCCATCGGCAGCGAGCTCGAGGCGTGCGGCCCGCTCGTGCTCACCGGCCCGCTCGTGCCCGGCCCCTCGCCGATGGACGGGACGCGGGCCGCTCCCGGAACCGAGGGCTCGTTGCTCGAGAGCGAGATGGATGGCGGACGCACGCTCTGGATCTTCGGTCGATCGATCGCCGCGTGCAGCGCGTCCCAGAACTCGCCCGCGGTGGGGAAGCGCCTCTGCGCGTCCACCTCGAGCGCCTTTGCCACGACCGCCTCGACGTTGTCGGGCACGTCGGCGCCCCGCGCGCGCAGCGTCGGCCGGCGCTCCAGGTCGCTCGTCGCGACGTAGAGCTGCACCGGGTCCTCGCCCTCGAGCGCGGGCGCGCCGGTGACGAGCTCGACGAGGATGAGCGCGAGCGCGTAGACGTCGGTCCACGTGCCGGTGGAGCCAAACTTCCGGCTGAACTGCTCCGGCGCGCCGTACCGCGGCGTGAACGCGCTCATGCCGGACCCGAGCCCGTCGTGCGGGCTCGCGTTGGCGGTCGGATCGTCGCTCGGCGCCTTCGCGATGCCGAAGTCCACGACCTTGAGCGTGAGCCGCCCGCCCACGTCCGTGAGCATCATGTTCGCGGGCTTCACGTCGCGGTGCGAGACGCCCTGATCGTGCGCCACCGCGAGGCCGCGCGCGGCCGGCTCGAGCAGCGCGATGGCCTCCTGCAGCGGCATCGCCGTGCCGCGTCGCGATCGCAGCTCCTTGTCGAGCGTGGTGCCGTCGAGCCACTCCAGCACGAGGTACGGCGTCTCGATCTGGTTCGGAGAGGTTGCCACGCCGACATCGAGCGCCTGCACGACGTCCGCCGTCGCGCGCGAGAGCCGGTGCAGCAGCTTGCCTTCCGCCAGGAACTTCTTGAGGAACGCGTCGTGCGCCGCCGGGTCGAGGTTCTTGGCGACCTTGAGGCACTTGACCGCGACCGCCTGCTCGAAGCCCAGGTGGTGTGCTCGATACACTACCCCGAAGCCGCCCTCGCCGACGACCGAGTCGATTCGGTACTTGTCATCGAGGACGTGCCCGACCCAGCCAAAAGGGTCTTCACGAGGCGGCATGGAGGATGGCGATCTTAGGCTTTTTCGAGGGGTTGCGGGTGGCCGTTGCGACCGGCAGGGAGGGCCGGTTCGTGCGGGACGGGACTCTACTTGATCCGAGGTTCGGCGCGTGGTACTGAAATTGAAAATCGCTTTCAAGACGCCGTCCGCATGAACCTCGGAAACCTCCCCATCGCTCGCTCCGCCCGCGTGCTCCTGCTCCGCCTCGACGAGGCGCAGGCGCGCTTCCTCCGGGCGGTCGGCATCTTCGAGCAGGAAGAGGTCATGGTCCTGCGGCGCGCACCCTTCGGCGGCCCGTTGCATCTGCGGACCAGCTCGGGCGGGGAGTTCGCCCTGGACCGCGCCCTGGCGATGTCGATCGACGTCGAGGTGACGGAGGCGCGCGCGCCCATCAAGAGCGGCGTCGATGCGCTCGGCGACGGCGGTCGCGAGGCTGCCGAGTGACCGCGCCGGCGTGCCACGCGGGCGCGCCGCCAGAGACCGAGGTCGGCCGGCGTCGCGACCTCCAGATGGACGTCGCCCTGCTCGGCCGCCCGAACGCGGGCAAGTCGTCGCTCTACAACGCGGTCGCGGGGGGCGACGCGCGCGTCGGCAATTTCCCCGGCATCACGGTCGACGTGCTCGAGGCGATCGCCGAGCTGCCCGGCGGCGGCAAGGCACGCTTCCTCGACCTGCCCGGCGTCTACTCGCTCGGCGATCAGGTGGATCCGGACTCCGACGAGGGGCAGGCGCGCGCGTGCCTCGAGCGGCTGAAAGAAGCGGGGGAGGGCGCGCGGCCTTTCGTCGTCGCGCAGGTCGTCGACGCGACGCAGCTCGCGCTCGGGCTGCGGCTCACGCGCGAGATCGCCGAGCGTCGCCTCCCGCTGGTCGTGTTGGTCACGCAGCGAGACGTCCTCGAGGCGCAGGGCGGCCGGCTCGACGTCGTCCGGCTCGGGCGCGAGATCGGCGCTCCGGTGCTCATGGTGAGCGCGCGCGACTCGGACGTCCGCCGCAAGGTCCTCGGCGCGCTGCACGACTTCGCGGAGGCCGGGTTCGCCGCGTCGGCTCCGCAACCGTACGAGCCTGCCGCGCTCGCCAAGCAGGTGCTCTCCTTCGACACGCCGCAGGGCGGCTCTCCCGCGGCCGCGCCCTCGCGCACCGAGCGCATCGACGCGGTCGTGCTCCACCCGGTGCTCGGCCCGGTCATCTTCGTCGCGCTGATGACCGCCCTCTTCGCGGCGGTATTCCTCGTCGCCGACCCGGCCTCGAGCGCGCTCGACGCCGTCATACAGCGGCTCTCGATGGTCATCGTCCACGCCTTCGGCGACAACTGGGCGACCTCCCTGGTGTGCGATGGCATCCTCGGCGGCGCGGGGACGGTGCTCGCGTTCCTGCCCCAGATCGTCATCCTCACGATCGCCCTCGAGCTCATCGACGCGTCGGGCTACCTCGCGCGGGGCGCGTTCCTCGTCGACCGCGTGCTGCGCCTCGCGGGCCTCGGCGGGAAGTCGTTCGTCCCCTTGCTCACCGCGCACGCGTGCGCCGTCCCGGCGATCGCCGCGACGCGCATCATCCGCGATCCGAGGCAGCGCCTGCGCACGCTCCTCGTCATCCCGCTGATGACCTGCTCGGCGCGCATCCCGACGTACGGCCTGCTCATCGCGTCGTTCTTCGGCCACCGGGGGCCCCTGTTCCAGGGCCTGGTCTTCGTCAGTTTGTATTCTGCAGGCATCATGGCAGGCTTCTTCGCCTCGCTGATCATCGGCCGGGCGACGGAGCGCAAGGGGCCGCGCACTCTGCCGCTGGTGCTCGAGATGCCCGCCTACCGCCTCCCGCAGGCGCGCGTGGTCCTCGCGATGGCGACCCGCTCCGTCAAGAGGTTCCTCGTCGAGGTGGGGACCGTCATCGTCATCGCCTCGATCGGGCTCTGGGTGCTGCTGAAGATCCCCGCGCCCGGCGTGCACCCGAGCCCCGGCGCGCCGGCGATGGAGAGCAGCATCGCGGCGAGCGTCGGCCGCACCCTCGAGCCCGTGACCAAGCCGCTCGGCTTCGACTGGCGCATCAACGTGGGCCTCATCGGCAGCTTCGGCGCGCGCGAGCTGATGGTGAGCACGCTCGGCGTCACGTACGGCATGGAGCAGGACAAGGGCGGCGGCGACGTGCGGCCGCTCGCCCGGCGCCTCGCCGAGACGAAGAAGGCCGACGGCACGCCGGCCTACACGGTCGCGACCGCGCTGGCGCTGATGGCGTTCTTCGTCCTCGCGTGCCAGTGCATGAGCACGATCGCGGCGCTGCGTCGCGAGACCAAGGGCTGGCGCGTCCCGATCTTCGTGCTGGCCTACACCTACACTGCGGCGTACTTCGTCGCGCTCGTGGTCTATCAGGTGGCGCGGCTCCTCGTTTGATCGTGCGGACGCAGCCGTTGCCGGCGGGCGAACGCATTGCGCGCGCGGCGGCGCTCGGTGCGTGCGAAGCCGAGAATCCCGGCGCGATCCACACATGGGCCGGGCCCGCCAATTGCTCGTTGGGGCTGCATGGCCCAGACCCCACCAGCGCTCGACCGCGTCGATGATCGGCTCGCGCGCCTGCTGGAGGTCGAGCGCGACCTCGAGGCGCGCGTGCGGGAGGCGGAGAGCGCCGCGCGGGCGCGCGTCGAGGCCGTGCGCCAGGCCGCGACGCTCGGCAGCGCGCGCCGCCTCGCCGAGATCCACGAGGCCGCGCAGGAGGAGGAGCGCGCCGACGGCGAGCGGCACGCGGCAGAGCTGGCGAACATCGAGGCCGAGGCCGCCGCCGAGCTGCGGCGGCTCTCCTCGCTGACGGACGAGATCATCGAACGGCTGGCGCTGCGCGTGTACGCGCACGTCGTGAAGGGGGAGGGCCCGCCGTGATCGTCGACATGACGCGCGTGCGCATCGCCGGCCCGCGGGCGCTGCTCGACCCGACCCTCGCCGTCCTGCAGGACATGGGCGTCGTCCACGTGGTGCGTCCCGCCGTTCCGGAGGGGTCGGGGCTCGTCCTGCCCGTCCCGCAGGACGGCGAGGTCGCCGCGCTCCGCCGCGTTCTCGGCGACGCGGAGTCGGCGCTCGAGCTGCTCGGCGTGCCTTCATCGGTGCAGGCCGAGCCGAGAGCCCCCGACTCCCTGCCGAAGGCGGCGTTGTTCGCGCGCCGGACTCGCCGTCGCGCCGAGCGCATCCGGCGGGCGCTGTCCGCCCGCGAGGACGAGCGCGTGCTGCTTCGACGCTACCAGGACTTCTTCACGGCGTTCGAGCCGCTCGTCGGTCGCGAGTCGGGCCAGCCCGACGGTGCGCTGCGCCCGTGGCGGCGAGACGTTCAGCCGTTCTACGTCGTCATGCGCGCAGGGTCCGCCGCGGTGCTCGACAGGTTGCGCGCGAGCCTCGAGGAGGCCGTCGACGGTCAGCTCGAGCTGCTCTCGCGCCCGCTGCCGAGCGGCGAGCTCGCGGTGCTGATCCTCGCATCGACCGACGCCGCGAAGAAGGTGGGGTCGCTGCTCGCCACGTCGCGCGTCGAGGAGCTGCCCGCGCCCGCGGGGCTGGGCGAGACGAACCTGCTGCGCGCGATGCCGGCGCTGCGGGCGCGGCTCGCCGCCATCCCGGCCGAGGTCGTGGCGCTCGAGGCCGACCGAGCCTCGCTCCGGGCTGCGTCGGAGGACTCGCTCTCGACGCTGCGCGCGTGGCTCCACGATCGGGTCCTCGTTCTCGAGGCGCGCGCGCAGGCCCACGCCGGCAGCCACGTGTTCCTCGTCGAGGGCTGGGCGCCGAAGCCCGAGGTCGGCGACGTCGCCGAGCGGCTGCGGCGCGACGTCGGCCCCGACGTCATCGCCTACGCGGTGGCGACCGAGCCGTGGAGCCGCGCGGACGCGCCCGTCGCGCTCGCCAACCCGCCTCTGTTCCGGCCCTTCGAAATCATCACGCGGACGCTGCCGTTGCCTCGCTACGGCACGATCGATCCGACGCCGTTCGTCGCGGTCTTCTTCCCGATGTTCTTCGGCCTCATCCTGGGCGACGTCGGGCACGGCGCCATCCTCGCGCTGCTCGCCGTGGTGCTCCGATGGCGATCGAAGCCGAAGACCAAGCTGCGCTCGATCTCCGCCGTCGTCGGAGCCTGCGCCGCCTTCACGATCATCTTCGGCTTCGTCTTCGGAGAGCTGTTCGGCGACCTCGGCAAGCGCGCGTTCGGCATGCCAGCGCTCTTCGACCGCGCCGACGCGCTCATGCCGTTCCTCGCGCTGAGCGCCGCGCTCGGCGCGGTGCACGTCACGCTCGGCCTCGTGCTCGCGATCGTCAACGCGTGGCGCCAGGGCGAGCGGCGTCACGCGTTCGGGCGTGGCGTCGCCGCGTTCATGGTCGTGCTCACGGTGGCCGCCATCCTTGCCGCCCTCGAGGTGCTCCCCGCGGGCCTGTTCACTCCGCTCGCCCTCGCGGTGGTGGTGGCGTTTCCCGTACTGATCTTGCTCGAGGGCGTCGTCGCCGTCGTCGAGCTCGTCTCCAACTTCGGTCAGATCCTGTCGTACGCGCGCATCATGGCGCTGGGCACCGCCTCGCTGATGCTCGCCATGGTCGCGAACCGGATGGTGGGAGCGATGGGCAGCGTGCTCGTGGGCGTGCTCTTCGCGCTGCTCTTCCACGCGGTCAACTTCGTCATCGGCGTCTTCAGCCCCACGATTCACGCGCTGCGCCTGCACTACGTCGAGTTCTTCGGGCGCTTCTTCAGCCCGGGAGGGACGGCGTACCGGCCTCTCGCGCACTGGCACCCCTCCGAGCAGGGGAGCTGAAAGGACGGACTGTCATGCACTGGGCAATCGCACTCGCCGCGGCTCTCGCGATCGGCATCCCGGCGATCGCCACCGCGTGGGCGCAGGGCCGCATCGGGCCGGCTGCGGCGGCCGCTCTCGCGGAGAAGCCGGAGCTGTCGACCACGACGGTCATCCTCATCGCCATCCCCGAGACGATGGTCATCCTCGGCTTCGTCATCGCCGTCATGCTCATGCGCGGCGTCGGGTGAGGGGAGGGCGTCGTGGGCCTGGAGGAGCTCGTCGCCCGGCTCGAGCGGGACGCGGCCGCTCGCGTCGCGGAGATCGAGGCGCGCGCGCAGCTCGAGATCGGCGCCATCGAGGCGGAGGACGCGCTCACGGCGTCCCGCCGCCAGGCCGACGCGCTGGCGAGCGAGCGCGCCCAGCGGCGTGAGCGGCTCGACCGCGAGCTCGCCGAGGCTCGGCGGCGCGCGCGGGACGAGGCGCTGCGTGTGCGGCACGCAATCGTCGACCGGGTCATGGCGCGCGCCGGGGAGCTGCTCGACCGCGCGCCGAGAGATCCGGCGTATCTCTCGACGCAGGGCGGCCGCCTGCGCCGCGCGATGGGCTTCTTCGCCGGTGGCGCCGTCGTGCGGTGCCGCCCGGAGCTCGCTCCGGCAGCGAGAGAGGTGCTGAAGGAGATCGAGGGCGTCGTCGTGGAGGAGACCCCGGGCATGGCCGCCGGCGTCACGCTGTCGGCGCGCGACGGGTCGATGGACATCGACGACACGCTCCCGGCGCGCCTCGCGCGGCTGCGCGACGAGCTGGCGATCGAGCTGCTCCGGGAGGTCACCGATGGGCGCTGACCTGCCGACCCTCGCGGCGCGCGCGCGTGGCCTCGGGACGCACCTGCTCCGGCGCTCCGAGCTCGAGCAGCTCGCGGCCCTCGACCTGCGCTCCCTCGCGGGCGCCCTCGCGCGGAGCGGGCGCTTCGAGCCGATCGCGGAGCCGGCGACGGCGGGCACCATCGAGGCCGCGGTCCGGCGGACGGCGGCGCGCCAGCTGCGCGTGCTCTCCACGTGGGCGGGCAGCACCCCGGCGCTGGACGTCTTCTACGCCGATCAGGACCGTCACATCGTCCGTTCGATGCTGCGCGGCGCGATCGAGGGCGCGCCGACCGAGCGTCGCGCGGCCGGCCTGCTCCCGACGCCTCTCTTGCCCGAGCAGGCGATTGTCGAGCTCTCGCGCCAGCCGACCCCCGCGCGCGTCGCCGCGCACCTCGTGGTGCTGCGCCACCCCGAGGCGAACCGGCTGCTCGCGATCGCTTCGCGCGCGCAGCCGGCGCTGTTCGACCTCGAGCTCGCGCTGTCGCACGGCTTCGCGGCACGCATCGCGGCGAGCGCGCGCGCCGGCGATCGCAACCTCCGCGAGCTCGTCGCCGAGCGGCTCGACGAGCTCAATGCGCAGGCCGCGCTCGCCATCGTGGCGAGCCCCAGGGACGTCGAGCCCGCCACGTGCTTCGTGGAAGGCGGCGCCGCGCTTGCCCGCGAGACGTTCGTCCGTGCGTGCGGCGCCGAGTCGCGGCTCGCCGCCACCGAGCGTCTCTCCGTCGCGCTGCGAGGATCCCGGCTCGGGCCC
>DATIQP010000297.1:0-39763 GCA_035470765.1 Polyangiaceae bacterium
CGCTACCGCTACGAGCTCGGCGAGCTGGTGAACATCGCGCGGGCGATGACCACCGAGCGCGTCGTCGACAAGCTCTTCTCGGTCATCCTCGAGAAGAGCCGCTACGTGACCGGCGCCGACGCGGGCAGCCTCTACGTCGTCGAGGGGGACGAGCGGGACCAGCGCCTGCGCTTCAAGCTGACGCAGAACGACTCGGTCTCGTTCGATTCGCGCGAGTTCACGATGCCGATCTCGAACCGGTCCATCGCCGGATCGGTCGCGCTCTCGAAGCGCCCGATCAACATCCCCGACGTCTACGACCTCCCGCCGGGCTCGTCGTACCAGTTCGATCGCAGCTTCGACGCTCGCATCGGCTACCGCACCAAGTCGATGCTCGTCGCCCCGCTCATCTCGCAGCGCGACGAGGTCATCGGCGTCATCCAGCTGATCAACAAGAAGCGCGACCCCGAGAAGCGGCTGCTCACGGCCGACGACGTGGGCGATCAGGTCATCCCGTTCGACGAGCGCAGCGAGGAGCTGCTCGGAATGGTCGCGGCGCAGGCCGGCGTCTCCCTCGAGAACGCGATGCTCTACGACGAGATCCGGCGGCTCTTCGAGGGCTTCGTGCGGGCGAGCGTGGAGGCGATCGAGTCGCGCGACCCGACGACGAGCGGGCACTCGCGCCGCGTGGCCGATCTGACCGTCGAGCTCGCCAAGGTGGTCGACGCCGAGACCACCGGCCCGTACAAGGACGCGTTCTTCACCCGGGAAGACCTGCGCGAGCTCGAGTACGCGAGCGTGCTGCACGACTTCGGCAAGATCGGCGTGCGCGAGCGGGTGCTCGTCAAGGCCAAGAAGCTCTACGACGAGGCGCTCGACGCCATCCGCCAGCGCTTCGACTACGTCGCCAAGTGCATCGAGGCCGACGTGCTCGCGCGCAAGGTCATGCTGCTCGAGCGCGTCGCGCCGGCCAAGGAGCTGCTCCTTCTCGACGAGGAGTATCAACGGCGCAAGGGCGAGCTCGAGGCGTCGTTCGCGACCATCCTCAGCGCCAACGAGCCGACCGTGCTCGCCCAGGGCGACTTCGATCGCATCACCGAGATCGCCAAGGAGACGTACGTCGATCTGCGCGGCGAGGTGCAGCGGCTGCTCACCGACGCCGAGGTGGAGGCGCTGAGCGTGCGTCGCGGCTCGCTGACGAACCAGGAGTTCGACGAGATCCGCGGGCACGTCTCGCACACCTACAAGTTCCTGTCGCAGATCCCCTGGGGCAAGGCGCTGCGCCGCGTGCCGCTCATCGCCGGCGCCCACCACGAGCGCCTCAACGGGACCGGCTACCCGAACCGGCTGCGCGCGGAGGAGATCCCGGTGCAGTCGAAGATGATGAGCATCTCGGACATCTACGACGCGCTGACGGCGAGCGACCGCCCCTACAAGAAGGCGGTGCCCCTCGAGCGCGCGCTCGACATCCTCGACTACAGCGTCAAGGATCAGCACGTCGACCCGGACCTCGTGCGCATCTTCCGCGAGGCTCGGATCTGGGAGCGAGCGGCGCAGCGCGGACCTCAATCGGGAGGCTGACAGGTGAAGACACGGCTGGTGCCCAACCTCGCCGCGGCCGTACTGCTCCTCGGGGCCGCGAGCGCGTCCGCGCAGACGAAGGACGAGCCCAAGAGCTCCACCGGCCTGTTGCCGCCCTCGCCCTTCGGAGGCGCCGGACCGCAGCAGCTCACGCCGCCTCCCCCGCCTCCGTGGGACGAGCCGCTTTCGACGTCGGGCGTGGACGTCGCCGCGCCGGCCGCACCGACGGCGAGCGCCCCGCCGGCGGACGCGCGCGTGGCCGCGCTCGAGGCTCGCCTCGCCGCGCTCGAGGAGCACCAGCGCGCGACGCCCGCGCCCAGCGTGCCCGAGTGGCTGACGTGGTTCCACGCGTCCGGCTTCGTGCAGTCGCAGCTCCTCTGGCAGCTCTTCAACGCCGCCGCGTCGCCCAACTCGAGCGGCGGCATCCTGCCCCCGGGCATCGGCTCGAACGACGTCACCGCGCTGCCGAGCGGCAACACCACCAACCCGGACTTCTTGCGCCTGCGACGCGCGCGCATCCGCCTCGCCTTCGAGCCCGATCCCTTCTTGAACCTCGTCTTCGAGGTCGAGCCGGTGCCGCGCGATCCCTACGTCCCGGGCAGCGGCACGATCGCGCGGGAGATCCAGGCGGTCGTGCGGCCGTGGGTCGGCGGGCGCACCCGCATGGAGATCGGCGCCGGCTCGTTCAAGGTGCCCTTCGGCTACGAGACGCTCGAGTACGATCCCGATCGCCCGTTCATCGAGCGAAGCTACTTCCAGCAGAACATCCTGCCGGGCGACTTCGATCTCGGCGCGCACGTGGACTTCTTCGCGGCGCGCGATCGCTTCCACGCCGTGGCGGCGCTGCTCAACGGCCGCACGTTCGGCGAGCTGGATCAAGGCGGCTCGCTCGATCTCAACCGGCCGAAGGACGGCGTGCTCAGCGTGGCCTGGGACACCCACGCGCTGCGGCTCGGCCTGAGCGGCTACGGAGGCGAGGGGCAGCTCGTCGATCCGCAGGGGCGCCGCTTCAAGCAGTACCCGCGCGGCGCGTTCGACGCGGACTTCGCCCTGCGCAAGCGCTTGTTGAAGGCCGGCGAGACGCGCGTCTTGGGCGAGCTCATGTACGGCACGAACATGGATCGCGGCGTCTTGAACCCCGGCGCCCTACCGACGATCCCGGACGACATCACCCAGAACGTCGCCAGCAAGGACGAGCTCGGCGCCGTGGTGCGCGTCGAGCAGGATATCCGCTGCGCGTGCGGCGAGCCGATCGTCACGCTCGGCGTACGCTACGACTACTACTCACCCGACCTCGGCCTCGACACGAACGGCCGCCACACGATCGCTGGCGTCGCCTCGGTGCACCTCGGTCACTTCGCCGAGCTCATGCTCGAGTACGACCACGTCATCGACTTCATCCACGCGTCGGGCCCGGCGCCGGCGGAGAAGGACATCGAGGTGCTCTCCGCGGTCTTGCAGGGGCGCTTCGGCTCCCCTCACCCGCGCGCGAGCGACTGAAGTGATCACGCCGCGCGCTTTTCGATCCGATCCAAGAACGAGCCGATGCGCGCGGCGAGCAGCTCGCCGAACTCGATCGGGATGTAGTGCGACGCCCGCTCGACGACGAAGAGCTCCGAGCTCGGGATGCGAGCGTGCAAGCGCTTCGCGATGCTGGGCGGCGCCATGAAGTCGCGCGTGCCCGAGGTGATGAGCGTCGGCACGCGCACCTCCGCGAGGTAGTCGGCGGCGCTGTGCGCGTGCAGGTGCCGCGTGACGGTGAAGTACCGGCCCCAATCGACGCGGCTGAAGCGCTCGAGCACCTGCGAGAACAGCTCGGGGTGGGCCGCCAGGATCCGCGCGCCGTGGAGGATGGCCGCCATGTTGGGCGCGCCGAGGATGCGCACGCTCAGGGCGTTGAGCGCCGGCGCGAGCTTCGGCCCGAGGGCGAGCGAGCGGGCGAGCACCGGGTGCACGACGGGCGCGACCGCCGCGAGCGCGCGCTCGTACGGGCCGTTGATGAGGACGAGGCCGCGGACGTCGCCGGGCGAGCGGTGTTGGCGCTCGAGGCTGAGCTGCACGGCCATGCTCCAGCCGCCGAGGACGAAGTCGTGCGCCTTCCACGCGCGCACCGTCGCTTCGAGGTCCTCGACGTGGCGCTCGATGCCGTAGGCGTTCGGGTCGCGCGGCGCCTCGGACGCGTAAAACCCTCGCATGTCCCAGGTGTAGAGCGTCACCCGATCCGCGAGGGGCTCGATGACGCGCTTCATCGCGAGCAGCGGCGCACCCATCGCGGGCGGCATGACCCACGCGATGGGGCCTTTGCCCAACTTGAAGGTCGCGATGCGCGTTCCGTCCGCGCTCTCGATCATCCTCCCTTCGGAGGGCATGTCGATGCCCTCCAGCGATTCGGCGATGGGGTCCATTCGGTCAGGTGCATAGCATGGCTACTTCAAAGACCACTTCAACTGATGGTTTCGCTCTGCCGTTGCAGGCGACAAGCGGCGCGGCTCAAGACTCGATCGCTTCAACTGACTCTTGCGTTACGACGCGAGGAGCCTGGTGCTGAGGTATCGGGAGACGGTGAGGATCGGCGTCATCGTGTGGCTCGACGATGTCGACGGGAAGCCGGATGAGTCGAAGACGTAGACGTCGCGCGCGCCGTACACCTTCCCGCTCGGGTCGGCGGCGCCGTCCTTCGGCGACGGGGCGAAGCGGACAGTGCCCTGCTGGTGCGCGCTGATGAAGGGCGTCGTCGCGGGCTCGAAGGCGAGGCCGTCGATCGCCGCGAGATCGGCCTCCGAACGGATGAACACGGGCTTGGAGGTCGGCACGATCACCTGCGTCGCTCCGGCGGCGAGGTAGAGGCGGGCGGCCGCGCGGGCCGCGTCGCGGTAGCGAGCCTTCTGCTCGTCGGGCATGGCGTAGCCGATGCGGAGCCGGCCGCTCTTCTCGACGCTCACCGTGCCCGCGTCGCGATCGGGCACGAGCAAGAGCGAGGAAGCGATGTGCGGATAGCGGGTCATCATGTCCTTGCCCGCGGGTCCGAGCTCCGGCAACACCGAGCCGGTGATGCCCGGCGTGCCGCCGATGGCCTCGACGCGGAAGCCCCAGAAGCCGTCGTCCTCGTCGATCTTCTCGAACTCGGTGACCGCCCACGACTGCGGGATGCCGCGGAACGAGTCGATCTCGCGCTCGAACAGGGCCGTGATGGGCAGCTGCGGCTGAAGCGAGAGGTGCCGGCCCACGTGCTCGTTGCCGATGCCCGACCGGAGCAGGAGCTGGGCGCTCGCGACCGCGTTGGCGGCGAGCACGACGACCTTCGCGCGCACCGTGAGCTCGCCCTGCTAGTGGTAGCCCTTGCCGTCGAGGCGGCGCACGCGCACCGTCTTGATCTCCGCGCTCGCGTCGTCGATGCGCACCGCGCGCGCGCGCAGGTAGAACCGGGCGCCCGAAGCGATGGCCGCGGGGATGGCGACGAAGCGAGGATTCTTCTTGGCGTTGTAGCTGCAGCCCAGCAGGCACGTACCGCGGCCGACGCAGCCGACGCGGTTGTGCATCATCACCTCGCCGCGCCAGCCGAGCTTCCGAGTGCCCTCGCGCAGCATCGCGTTGTTGGCGTTGACCTGGTCCTCGCGCGGCGTGTTGGCCGAGAGGTCCTCGAGCGCGCGCGCCTTGTACGACGCGAGCGCCTCCGGGCTGAAGTCCGAGAGACCGTAGCGCTTCTGCCAGTGGCGCAGCACAGGGTCGGCGATGGGCACGACGTCGCACGCGTTGATGACGCCCCCGCCCCCGAGGACGCGGCCCTGCAACACCGAGATGGCGAGATCCTCGGTCGCGCGGCCGCCGCGGTCCATGTACAGCTGGTCGTACATCGCCCCGTCGCGGCCGGTGAGCTGCGGGCCCGTGAAGTCGCCGCCTTCCTCGAGGACGATCACCTGGCGGCCCGCCTTGGCGAGCTCCCACGCGGCCGTCGCGCCGCCGCAGCCCGAGCCGATCACGCACACGTCGGCGGTGAGCGTCGCGGGGACGTTGGAGGCGACCGAGAGATCGGTGATCATCGTTTCACTCCGAACTCTCGCCTTCGGCTCGAGCGTGCGGCAGTGGTGCCGTCGCTCATGTCGGCCCCCCATAGCCGATCGACGGCCACACCTCGGGCTGATCGTAGAAGACGAGGCTCAGGAACTTGCGCAGGCCGAGCGCGACCTTGCGGCGCACCAGCGTGTCGGACCTCGCCCACGACTCGAAGTGCGCGAGGCGAGCGTCCGCGTCGAGGTGGCTGAACGTCTCGAGGCGGCGCTGGAAGATCACCGGCCCGTACTCGAAGAGCAGCAGCGCCGATTTGAGCTCGGCCTTCACCTCGTCGGGCTCGTCGGCGAGCCAGTCGTCGAAGCGCTTCGCGAGGTCGAAGCGCGACGCGCCGAGCGGGAAGGCGCCGCCCTCCGGAAAGAGCGCGGTGGCGAGCAGCGCCACGGTGCGGTACTCGAAGCGCGACAGGCAGCGCAGGCCGGCCACGGCGGGCGCCCAGCCTCGCAGGCCGACGAGGCCGCTCGCGCTGCCGGCGAGCACGCCGGCGATGCCGAGCGTGCCCTGGAGGACGCGGCGTCGCGAGAAGAGGCGACGCGAGCTACCTGCGGATGAATCCGGGCGAGTCATCGAGCTGGGTCCAAGATAGCGCGCGGAGCCCGTGCGCGCGCGATTCCGCGCTACTTCCTGAGCGCGCGGAACAGGCGGACAAGCTCCGACACGTCCCGCCTCAGCGATTCCAGGTCCGCCGCCATCGCCTCCCGATCCTTCGGGTTCATCGCGCGCGCATCGCGGAGAGGGGCCTAGAAGGCCACGCGAAGGCAAGGAGCTCGACGACGCCGACATCAAGTCGATCGTGACCTTCCCGAAGACGCTCACCGCCGCCCCCGTCGCGGATCTCGTCGTCCCCATCCGCCCCGACTCTCTGGCGGAGCAGGCGCTGGCGAGCGGCAAGCCGGCCTGGACGTCGGACGCGATGAACGATCCGCGCGTGTCGACGGAGCTCGCCAAGCGCTTCGGGTACCACGCGATCCTCGAGGTCCCGCTCGTCACCAGCGGCAAACGGGTCGGCGTGATGTGCCTCTGCGACAAGCGCCGCGACCGCCGTTTCTCCGACGCCGAGATCGCGACCGCCGTGGCCATATGCAACCAGCTCGCGTGCGCGATCGCGAACGCGCGGCTGTTCGAGGACCTGCGCCGCAGCTACGAGAAGCTCGCCCGCACGCAGGAGCAGCTCATCGGTCAGGAGCGGCTCGCGGCCCTTGGCGAGATTGCCGCGGTCATGGCGCACGAGGTCCGGAACCCGCTCGCCATCATCTTCAACGCCGTCGCCTCGCTGAAGAAGCTCGAACCCCCGAACGGCGACGCCCAGACGCTGGTCGACATCGTCGCCGAGGAGGCGGTTCAGCTCAATCGCATCGTGGGCGACCTGCTCGATTTCGCGCGCCCCCACGAGCCGTTCTTCCGCCTCGAATCGCTGGAGGAGCTGGTGCAGTCGGCGCTGGAGGCGGCCCAGATCGCCGAGCCGGCGGACGGCATCGACTTCGCCGTTGCGATCGGCCGGCCACTCCCGTTGGCGCACGTCGACGCTCGGCTCCTCAAGCAAGCGCTGATCAACCTGATCACGAACGCGATCGAGGCGCTGCCCTCCGGAGGCCGCGTCGAGGTCCGCGCCGTTCACTCGGTGCACGACGACGTGGTGGAGCTCAGCGTGATCGACAACGGGCCCGGAATCGCCCGCGAGCTCGGCGGTCGCGTGCTCCAGCCGTTCTTCACGACCAAGGCGACGGGCACGGGCCTGGGCCTCGCCATCGTGAAGCGCATCGTGGAGGCTCACCGAGGTGATCTGGTCCTCGCGACCACCCCTGGCGGCGGCACCACGTCCACGCTCCGGTTGCCGCTCCGCCCCGCCTCCTCCACGCCGCCCGCGCGCACGGGATGAATCGCGGCGGCCGCATCAACCGTCCTTCTCGACGACCTTGACCTGCTGCTGCTGGTTTTTGGCGGATTTTGGCGGCGGCTTTCAGGGCACCGCGACCTTGTGCAGGCTGCCGTCGGACTTGTCGATCCAGTAGATGGCGACCGTGTCGCGCACGAGCGACGAGGGCTCGTCGCCGAGCTGGCCGGCCACGTACGTGCTCGCAGCCCCGCCGGCGGCCGGAGCGATCTTGACCTCCTGCCCTCCGTACTCGGTCCACACCACGTGTGTGCTGGTCGCCGCGAGGCCAATGACGCTGCCCACGTTCGGTACGACGTCCGCCGGCGCTGGGGCCTGCGTGATCGTGGAGCGGCGGATCGCCGAGCTGTTCGCCCAGTAGGCGAAGCCGTTGTCCACGAACGTGCCCACGGGAGAGTCCTCGGCGCTGCTGATGACGGTCCCGGACCCGCTGCCGAGTGGTGTGCGCACCACCGTGCCGCCGTTCGTGGCGCCGTAGTTGTAGCTATAGAAGAGCGCCTTGTCGTCCGTGACGAGGCCGCGCGTTCGCATCGAGAGGCTGTTGGTTCCGCTCACCGTCACGACGTTCGAGCGAGATTGCCCGCCGATGTCGAGATCGTCGATCATCAACGCGTAGTCGACGCCGTTGCTCAAGCTGTTCTCGTAGCTGACGTAGAGCTGCGTGCCCGCCGAGTTGGCGGCGAGGTTTTCGAGGTCGTAGAAGTCACCGCCCAAGGGGGCGATCGTGGGGGTGAGGGGCGTATCCGAGGTGTTCGCCGGGTTGCCCGAGTGCAGCGTGATGATGCCGCCACCGCCCGTGCCCCAGAAGACCTTGCCCGCGGCGACGGCGATCGCGGCCGGTTTGTCCTGCCCGGACGCCACCGCGATGGGCACGGCGGTGGTGACGTTCGTCGGCGCGCAGTAGACGGTTCCGCTCGAGGTGTTGATCGACCAGCACACGTAGGTGCCGTCCGTCGCCATCGGCGGCGCGTTGGTGATGGGCCCCGCACCGTTCGCGACCTTGAGCGGCTGGCAGACGCCGGTCGTGCAGGCGCCTCCTACGCAGTCGTGTCCACAGCGACCGCAGTTCGCCTTGTCGCTGTCGGTGTTCACGCAGGCGCCGCCGCACGTGGTCAGCGGGCTCGTGCAGCTCACGTCGGCGACGACGTCACCGCCGCCACTGTCGGAGCCGCCGCCGCCGTCGGAGCCGGAGTCGATCGGGACGATGGGCGCATCGCCCACGCAGCCCGACATCGACACGCCGAGCCACGCGCACGCCAGCCCCACACCACAAGCCATCCAAGCCCTTCGCATGCAAGCCTCCGAAGTGCACCACACTACGACATTTTGCCCCGGCCGGGTCGTCGGAAATCACCTCGCGGCCTCGGCGAAATGCACGTGAAGTCGCGCGGTGTAGCCTCCCGGGTCGGGAGTAACTTGAACGTCAAAGTGCGCTCGCTTTTCCTGAGCGCCTGCGCGGCGGCTTGGCGCAGCTCGGTGTAGACGCCCGATGAGGAGTCGAAGCGGTGATGCGACGGATGTTGCGAGGGAGGTTGGGCGTGCGGGTGCGGCTTGGCGCGCCTCTCGCGGCTTGTGCGGGCACCCTCGCGGCGTGGCCTCTCGCGTTCCGCCGTCCCCCGTGACAGGGTCGCTCGCAACGTACATCTCTTGAACCACAGGGCCGATGTTGGCGAGGCTGTTGCACCCTCCGTCGGCGATGGGTTGGGCGTCAGCCTGCCCGTCGTCGGCGGGCGCGTCCGTTCCGCTGTCCGCGGACGACGGGTCCTGGCTGCTGCACCCAAGTAGACACACACCCAGCACACACCACAGAGCTTTCATCGCGCCCTCCTTTCACAGATCACTTCGTGCACAGACTGAAACGACTTGTTCGCCAGCTCGGGGTCCTGAAGCGCCCGTCGGTAATAGTCGGCCATGAGCTGAGCGAGCCGCGGGTCGATCTCCGACATCTTGCAGGTCTCCGCGACGCAGTCCTGGATGTCCCTGAACAGCTCGTGCCCACCGAAGAAGACCGAGTAGTCGTGCCTCTCGAAGGCGGGCGCGAGCATCGGCGCGAAGCCGTCGACCATCGTCCTGCTCGTCAGCTGGAAGTAGTCGAGGGCCGTCTTGCCATCGACGCCGCTCTTGCTCATGAGGGCGACGTAGTGCATCAGCCCGTAGAAGATCGGCATGTAGGCCACGTGGCCGGCCATGGCGAAGTACGTGGCGACGGCGGTGCCACCCGGGTGATACGTGGCCGCGCCGAAGAGCCCCAAGAGCGGCAGCACGCGGTCGGCTACGTCGTTCGCCACCGTCGCTTTGCCGGACGCATTGATGACCGCCCCCGTCCCTTCCATCGCAGCCGCTGCCAGCAGTGCATCGTCGTCAACGGCGCGCCGACGTGCGGCTGCGGCCCGGGCTGGACGGCGAACACGCAGGGCGGCTGCACGCCCGATCCCAACCCGTGCGAGCCCAACCCGTGTCAGTCGAACCAAGTCTGCGTGACGGAGATTCACTGCCAGCCCTCCGGCGCGTGCCTCCAAGGCTGCGACTGCTCGAACTGCGGCAACTGCAGCAACATCTCCACCAACACCGACTGCGGCGGAACGAGCGACGCGGGCACGCCGCTCGTCACCTGCAATCAACCCTGCGGCGCCGGAGAAGGCTGCATCCCGACCGGCAGCACGCCGTGGGGCATGTGCTATCCGGGCGAAGGCTGCTTCAGCCAGTAGGCGCCTCGATCACTCCGTCGACACCCCAACGAAAGACCTGTCGAACCGGCGCGCGCGCAGGTCGTCGTCGCCTCCTCGAACATCGGTTCGGGCAGACGCCTCGAGAGAAGGCCCTGCCCTTCCTCCGGCGGGACGCCGCCGTCATGGGTCCCGGCGGGTGGCGCCTAGAAGACCACGCGAACGCCACCACCGGTGGGCGCGGCATAGGCCGAGACCTGCGCGACGTGGCGGCCGCCGATGCTGATCGCGATGGCGCCAGTCGTGAGGAAAGCAGCGCCCACACTGATCATGACGAGCGCAGCGGTCGCACCACCCGACGCGTCGGAGCCGCAACCCCCGCCATTCGAGCCGACGACGGCGCTACCGATGCCACAAACTCCGGACTTCACGGCCGCGACGAACAGCGCGCCGATCCCCACGACGGCACCCGCTGACATGACGACTCCGCCCATGATGGCAAAAGCCACCCCGAAGCCGCGCAGGCCGGGGCTTGCCATCCGAGTGGCCGGCGTCGTCTCGACGGGCACGGTCCGCGGCGGGCGTCCGGAGAGTCGATCTCGGAGCTCTTGGGCGGTTTGCGCGACCGCCGCGCGAAGATCGTCGGTCGCGATGCCCGGCGTGTCGTCGGCTTCGAGGACGACGGAAGTCCTCGAGTCCTCGCGAGACTCCGTGCGAACGTGCAGGGCGATCGCGCCTTGGTCGGCCGGGAGCGACGAGCAGCGATGCTCGCCCGTGTAGACGTCGAAGGCGCGAGCCTGTCCGCCGATCGGGTTGACCGCGACGAGCGCACACGCGGCTTCGGCGACGGACGGCGGCGTCGCCGGCGAAGTGAACCGCACGCGGATGCTGGGCGCTTGCGCCACGACGGGTGCAGAGGCCGCGACGTCGTCGTCGGCGCGCGCGGACGACGTCGCGACAGTCACGGAGCAGGCGAGGAGTGCGGCCAGGTGGGCGCTGCGTGAGCTCATGCCGCGACGCGATGCAGCGGCCGTGCCGCCGCGGCTTTTCCGCGTTCTTCTGGGATTTGGACTCGCGCGCGCGTGTGCAGTGCCCTTTACATGTTGCGCACACGTGACGCCGTAGATTCCGCCGAGCGCCAGCACCTGAATTCGACGAATCACGCACGCTCCGCGCGTCGGGAGTCGACGGGGACGTCGGTAGGGGTGGGCGGGCCAGCCAGCGGCGACGGAGTACTTGTTGTACGCGTCGATCACGGCGTTGTCGTACGTGGTGTTGTAGACGTGCAGCGGCTTCCACCTTCGGCGGTGGGCGGCGCTTTTGTGGGAGCTCGCCGCGAGGTTCGGCCGCGGTGGAATCGCGGACCAAACTGGCCCGCGCCCACCGAGTGACTCCGGTGGTATGTTCGGTGAAGGATGCCACATCAGCCGAAGCTGCTCGCGCTCCCGGTGTGTTTTGCTCTCGCGTGCAGTCTCGCAACCGATCTCAGCGGCCTCAATGGTGCCGACGCGTCGAGCGAGGCTGCTCCGCCGGATTCGAGCGCGAGCGACATGGCCGTCGAGGCCGCTGGCTTCGACGCCGGCTTCGACGTGAACGATGGCGCGGATGGTTCGAGCGCCGTCGTGTCGAACGTGCAGATAGGCCCCCTGGCCTTCGTCGCGAACGGGGGAACCGTGTCGCCGACGTTGACGACCCCGAGCAGCAACGGCACGCTCCTCGTCGCGACGGTCACGTGCGACTTGACGACAGCTACCGTCGGCGCGCCCTCGGGCTGGTCGCTCGCCATCAGCGGAACCGGATTCGCGAACGGCTCGTCGATTTGGTACGCGAACAAGGGCGGGCTCTCGAGCGCCACGTTCACGTCGAGCAACGGAGGCGCGGTCGCCGCGCAGATCTCCGAGTGGAGCGGCGTCACGAACATCGACCAAACGGGGACGGCTTTGACGCCGAGCGCGACGACTTCGGTCAGCGTATCGACGAACGGAGCGCTCACGGCGGGCGGTGAGCTCGCGATCACGGCCTTTGGTCAAGCCACGGGCCAGCAGTCGCTCATCACGTACACGCCGAGCGCCGGTTGGACCGCGCTCGGCGCGACCGGCAACACGCGAATGCACTACACGGCCGATTATCGAATCGGCGTCGGTCCGGGCACGGTCAACGAAACCGTGACGAGCTCTGCGGCCGCGACGTGGGTGGCCGTCATCGCCACGTTCAAGTGACGGGTCACTTGGAGTCGCACCCGTTCGGCGTGATCCGCCACTATCCGTGAGGGCTCACGCAGGACTGCGGCACCATCTACTGGACGAATCGAGCGTACTCGTAGCGCCCTAGCACGCGGCGGCTGGCTCTTTCGGCGAGGACCCCTCATGGCCTGCGGGTCTGATAGGATGGGCGATCGTGGTGGAAGCGTCGGACACGGCCGAGCCCGTACGCGTGGTGGGGCGCTATGCGCTGTACGGCGAGATCGCCGCCGGGGGCATGGCGACCGTGCACTTCGGGCGCCTGCTCGGACCCGTCGGCTTCTCGCGCACCGTCGCCATCAAGCGCCTGCACCCTCAGTTCGCCAAGGATCCGGAGTTCGTCTCCATGTTCCTCGACGAGGCGCGCCTGGCCGCACGCATCCGGCATCCGAACGTCGTGCCGACGCTCGACGTGGTGGCGACGCAGGGTGAGCTCTTCCTCGTGATGGACTACGTCCAGGGCGAGTCGCTCTCGCGCCTGACCCGCGTTTGCCGCGAGCGCGCCGAGCGCATTCCGACGCGGTTCGTCGGCACGATCATGAGCGGCGCGCTCCACGGCCTCCACGCCGCCCACGAGGCGAAGAACGAGCGGGGCGAGCCGCTCCACATCGTGCACCGCGACATCTCTCCGCAGAACGTCCTCGTCGGCACCGACGGCGTCGCCCGCGTGCTCGACTTCGGCGTGGCGAAGGCGGCGGGGCGGGTCCAGACGACGCGCGAGGGCCAGCTCAAAGGCAAGCTGACCTACATGGCGCCCGAGCAGATCAACGGCAAGGTCTCGCGGCAGACCGACATCTACGCGGCCGCGATCATCCTCTGGGAAGCGCTCACGGGGCAACGCCTCTTCCAAGGCGAGAACGAGGGCCAGATCCTGGCCAAGGTGCTCGGGGGCCTCCTGCAGCCGCCGAGCTCCGTCGTGCCCGATCTCCCCACCGCGTTCGACGAGGTGGTCATGCGCGGCCTCGCCAGCGCGCCCGCCGACCGCTACGCGACGGCGCGCGAGTTCGCGATGGCCGTGGAGCGATGCCTCGGCGTCGCGTCGCCGGCCGAGGTCGGCGAGTGGGTGGAGTCGATCGCGCACGGCGCGCTGCTCGAGCGCGCCGAGAAGATTGCCGAAATCGAGAGCTCGTCGTCGAGCAACGTCAGCCCGAACCTCGATCTGGGCAACAAGACGGAGATCACGAAGGTGCCGACGCCGACCGGCTCGAATCCGGCGGATTCGCCGGTCTCGCAGGCCTCGCAGCTCTCGAGCATCTCGGTGTCGAGCTCCGCGGTGTCGGCGCGCTCGCGGCTCGGCGTCGTGGCCGGCGTCGTCGTGGCGGCCCTCGCCGGCGCGGCGATCGCGTTCACGGTCGCGGCGAGAACTCGCGCGACGCAGGCGTCGTCACCGCTGGCGCGCGATCCGCCTGCGGCGTCGGACGCGACCAGCGTCGCGGCCCCGGTGTCGGCCACGCCTCCGCTCACGACGGCGCCCTCGGTCCCGGCCACGCCTCCGAACACTGCGTCTGCCACGGGGACGGCTGCGGCGTCGGACCAACCGCTCGTCCACGCGGCGCCCGGCCACCACATGGCAGCGCCGGCCATCACCAGCGCCACGCCGCCACCGGCGAAGAACTGCGATCCGCCGTATGCTCTCGACGCCAAGGGTCACAAGATCTGGAAACGGGAGTGCATGTGAACGGCAGGACCCGATACGCCTTGCTCGCCGCGCTCGTCGCCTGCTCGGTCACCGCCAGCGAAGCGGCACGCGCGGACGACAAGGCCGACTGCATCGCCACGTCCGAAAAAGCGCAGTCGCTCCGCGACGACCAGAAGCTCCTCGAGGCGCGCGAGCAGTTCCTCGCCTGCGCGCGCGACGTGTGCCCGGGCGCCGTCAAGAAGGACTGCGCCGACCAGGTCGCCGACCTCGTCAAGCGCACGCCGAGCGTCGTCTTCCGCGCCAAGGACAAGAGCGGCCAGGACCTCGTCGCGGTCAAGGTCACCGCCGACGGCAAGGTCCTCACCGAGCAGCTCGACGGGCGCGCCATCTCGCTAAACCCCGGCGTGCGCGCCATCCGCTTCGAGGCCGCCGGGAACGCGCCGCTGGACCAGAAGGTCGTCCTCGCCGAGGGTGAGCACAATCGGCCGGTGACTGCGGTCCTCGGCACCGGCGTCGCGAGCGCGGCGGCAGCGGAGCCTTCGAAGCCGCCCTCCGCGGGGAAACAAAGCGCGCCCGTCGGCGCCTTCGCCGTCGGCGGCATCGGCATCGTGTCGATGGGCGTCGCGCCGATCTTCTACGTGATGGGTCTCAACCAGAAGAGCGCCGACGAAGCTCCCGCGGGGTGCAAGAACACCGGCGGGTGCTCGCAGAGCGAGATCGACTCCATCCGCACCAAGCTCATCGTGGGCGACGTCTTCATGTTCGCAGGCGCCGCGATCCTGGCGACGGGCATCGTCTGGACGATCATCCACTACGCGGGCGGCCACCGGGAGTCGGCCGCAGCGCCTGTAGCCGCAATCGACGTCGCGCCGACCGCGTACGGCCGGGGCGCCGTGGCGAGCACGACGATCCGCTGGTAGGAGGACTCACCCGCGTTGAGCGCTCAAGACGCTCCAATAGGGAGTGCCCATGCGCCCTGCTCTTCGGTCGCGCAGAGCGTGCCGCAAGTGCGCGCAGCTTGCCGATCCACGAATCCGATTCTGCGCGCCCACCCGGCTCGCGGTTGCAGGTAGGAGCTTCGCTCTCGCACGCGCGCATCCGAAGAAGGAGGCCCGTCCGAACGCCGCGATGGATGCGATCCGCAACGCGACGCGCGCGCATCCGGAGACCCGCGAAGACTATTGCCGGGTGAGATCGCGCGTCGGGAGTCGACGGGGACGTCAGTAGGGGTGGGCGGGCCAGCCGGCGGCGACGGAGTACTTGTTGTACGCGTCGAGCACCGCGTTGTCGTACGTGGTGTTGTAGACCGTGCAGCTCTTCGTGCTCCCGTAGGAGTTGAAGTTGCCAATCGCCATCATCGTGTATTGGTCCTCGGTGCAGCCCGGGAACTGCTGCTTCACCTGCGCGCGATTGCCCGCGATGCCTGCGATGCCGAGCTCGATGTTGATCTCGGGGTTGAAGACCGAGTTGGCCCAGTCCGAGGCGCTGGGGTTCGTCTCGAGATCCACGTGGCCGTTGGGCAGCAAGCCGAGGTTGCTCGCCGCGCCGCACTCGGGCCCGGTCTGCATCGCGCCGAGGCAGGCACACTCGGTCGGGCTCCAGCCGCTCTGCGGGCAGCACCCGCTGTTGCCGGTGCAACCCACGGCGTCGTACTGAAAGCGCGACTCGACGTAGATGATCGCCTTGAAGATCATCGCGTCGGGCTCGTTGTACTTGGCCGTGAGCTCGAGGATGGGGCAGTCGTACATGTCGACGGACAGACCGTTGAACAGCGGCGCAAGGCCGGTCTTCAAAGGATCCGGCGCGCACGTGCCCGCGTCGGGGATCGTCGAGCCGCCGTCGATGGTGGTGCCGCCGCCGCCGTTGCACCCGGTGGGCACGAAGAGGCTCACGCCGAGCATGGCCGCGAGCATCGACCATCCGGAACGGGAAAGGGCGTGCGCGCGCATGGGATCAGAGTACCGGCTTCGTCGCGGAGCCACCATCGGTTCAGCCCCCTCTACTTGCAGGTGCTGAAATCGGGAATCTGGCAGGTGCCACCGATGCACAGGAGGTTCAGGGCGCACTCGTTGAGGCCGACGGTACACGTTGCGCCTTGCTTCTTGGGTGCGGCGCACGTGCCGTTGGCGCAAACCAGGCCGGAGCCGCAATCGACCTCCGCGCCGCTCACCCAGCCGCATGCTTCGCCGGCGCTTGCGATGGGGATCGTCTCACAGGTGTGCGTTTGGGGATCGCACTCGAGCGACAACTCACACTCCATGCCGGACGGACATGGCGCACCCACGCCGAGGCGCTCGCTGCATACGGAGTCGATGCACGCGTACTGCGGCTCGCACGCCTTGGCGTTGTCGTTCGTGCACGAGCCGTGCAGCGGGACGAATGGCAGGCAGGTCCTCGTCACCACCGTGTCGCAGTGGAGTCCGACGTCGCAGGACGCGTTGCTGCAGTCGCCGCCCTCCAGAGCGAGAACCGTGCAGACCCCACACGCGAGTTCGGTCGTGGTGGGCGCGGCTGCGCCCGTGAAGTTGCAGTAACCGCTCTCGCACTGGGCACCGTTCGCGCACGGCGCGCCCGGGGCGAGCGTGCCGCGCACCGGGCAAATCGGCTCAGTGCAGGTCGACGGGTCGAGGACTCGGGTGCAAGCGTCGAGCTGGGCGGAGAAATCTCTGACACCCGGCGCTGCCCCGAGCTCGTCGCAAAAGGCGACGACCGCTTCCCTGGGCGCAGCGTAGAGCCCCGCCGGCTTCCCGGCGCAGTGCTCGTCGAAGACCGTGAGCTTGTCGAAGTAGTCGCCACAGCTGCTACCGGCGTTGGCACTGCTGCACGCCACCGCGAAGACGACGGAGCCCACGCCGAGAACGGCACAAGAACGAAGCGCCTTCATTCCCTCCTCCACGAACCTCGCTCGAGCATATCACCCGGGGTCCGCGTTTCCGGCGCGAATGAGACGGCGGACACGGCTCGAGATCCAGCAGCGGTTCTCGACCGAGGATGCGCGCAGCTCGACGAGCGGCAAGAGCAACCAGCTCGGGCCGTTCTGCGGCCCGAAGCTGTCCAAGCATTGAACACGACGGTGCGACGATTGCACAGACGCCGAGGCCGCTCCGCGCTTCCGTCGCCGGTTTTCGCTGACTCCGTGTGAGGAACGCGGCGTGCAAGGCGCCACCCGTGCCTCGCCTTCGAGGCTGGGTGTTCGCCGGCTCGGTCCGAACACCGGCTCGGCTGGGCCCGGCCGCGGCGCCCCCACGATGAGACACCCGCTCGGAGAGGAATCATGAAGCGAAGCTCACGCACGCAGAGAGAATCGATGGGGAAGGCCGCCCTCGCCATCGTTCTTTCGCTCTCGTTGTTCGCGGCGTGCAGCAGCGCGTCCGACTCGTCGGCCCCCGCGCCCGCGGACACGCCGCTGTCGGCCGAGCGCCATTTCCACAAGATCAAGGGCGGCACCGTCGACGGCGGGACGAGCCCCGAGGCGTCCACCGACACCGGCGCGGTCTCCGACGCGGTCTCCGAGGCGTCCACCGACACCGGCGCGGTCTCCGAGGCGTCCACCGACACCGGCGCGGTCTCCGAGGCGTCCACCGACACCGGCGCGGTCTCCGAGGCGTCCACCGACACCGGCGCGGTCTCCGAGGCGTCCGCGGAGGCCTCTCCGGCGACCGACGGCTCCGTGCCGTACCTGCACGCCGTGGGCTCGACGCTCATCGACGGATCGGGCAACACGGTGCGCCTGCACGGGGTCAACCGCTCCGGCCTGGAGTACGCGTGCATCCAGGGCTGGGGCTTCTTCGATGGCCCGTCCGACGACAACTCGCTCGCCGCCATCGCGAGCTGGAAAAGCAACTCGGTGCGCATTCTGCTCAACGAGGATTGCTGGCTCGGCATCAACGGCGTCCCGGCTCAGTACGGCGGCACGAACTACCAGCAGGTGGTCTCCGACTTCGCCGATCGCATCTGGGCCCACGGCATGTACCCGGTCGTCACTCTGCACCACTCCGCGCCGGGCACGACGCCGGCCACCGGCCAGTCGCCGATGCCCGACATGGACCACACCGTCACCTTCTGGTCGCAGGTGGCGGCCATGTTCGCGGCGAGGCCGAACGTCGTGCTCGAGCTGTTCAACGAGCCGTATCCGGACAACGACCAGGACACGACGGCGGCGTGGACCTGCTGGCGCGACGGCGGCACGTGCAGCGGCGTGAGCTACCAGGCCGCGGGTATGACCACGCTGCTCAACGCCGTACGACAGGCGGGGGCGAACAACCTCGTGCTGCTCGGCGGCGTGCAGTACTCGAACGCGTTGTCGCAGTTCGCGAGCTACCTCCCGTCCGACCCGGCGAAGAACGTGGGCGCGGCGTGGCACGTCTACAACTTCAACACCTGCAACAACACCACCTGTTACGACGGGGCGGCGGCGTCGGTCGCGGCGCAGTACCCGATCGTGGCCACCGAGATCGGCGAGGACGACTGCGGCGGCAGCTTCATCACCACGCTCATGGGGTGGCTGGACAGCAAGCAGCAGAGCTACATGGCGTGGACCTGGGACACCTGGGGCAACTGCCTCGATCTCATCAGCGACTACTCGGGCACGCCGACGTCGCCCTACGGGGCGACCTTCAAGAACCACCTCGCCGGTCTCTGAGCCGAGCATCCACTCACTTCGAGCGGCCAGCGACCGCCGCCGTTTCGTGGTAAACGCCGCTCCCATGAGCTTGTCCGGCAAAGCGGCGCGTCACCTCCGAGCGCTCGGTCACGGCCTTTCGCCCATCGTGTCCATCGGCAAAGACGGCATCACCGACGGCGTGATCGAGGCGACTCGAGCCGCGCTTCTGACGCACGAGCTCGTCAAAGTCAGAGTGCAGAGCGAGGCGCCACTCGATCGCAAGGACGCCGCGTCGGAGCTCGCGAGCAAGACGAGCAGCAGCCTCGCCCAAGTGCTGGGCCGGACCTTCCTCTTGTACAAGCGGCACCCGAAGAAGCCGAAGATCGTGCTGCCGCGCGAGTGAGCGAGCGCCGCTGGCGACTGCGCGACGAGCGCGCCCACGCGAGCATCGGGACGGTCACGAGGCAACGGTCGGTCGAGCAGAGCGTGACCGTGACGACCGAAGCGCCCTCCGCAAAGACCACGATCGTGCCGGAGCGACGCTCGCTCGTGGTCCCGCCCGCAGTGGGCGTATCGATGGTCGGTTTTTCGTTCTGATCCGCTCGGCGATGATAGGTCCATCTCCATGCGACTCGCTTCGCTCGCAGCGGCTTTGGCGTTCCTGACGGGGACCGCACGGGCGTACGCCACGCCGCGGTCGGCGCGACTCGTCTACTCGCGCACCCCCGACGCCGAGTCGTGCCCGGACGAAGCCGCGCTCGGGCGGGCCGTGACGTCGCGGGTCGGTCAGGACGTGTTCTCGCGTGCGGCAACGACGACGGTCGTCGCGCGCTTCAGCCGCGATCCAGGCGGCGCGTTCGTCGCCACAGTGAAGCTCATTGACGAGGGGGCAATCCAGGGTACGCGCGAGCTTCGGGCGACGACGTGCGATGCGTTGCTCGGCGCCGCCGCGCTGGCCATCAGCATCGCCGTCGATCCACCGACGCCCGCGCGACCCACGCGCCGCGCGCGCGACTATCCGTACCCCGACTCGAGCGAGGATGCGCCGGCGACGCCGCCCAAGAAACGCGTGCTCGAGGTGATCGCTGGTGCGACCGGATCGGCCGGCCACGCACCCGCACCCGCCGTCGGTGGAGCCTTGGGCGTCGCCATGCGTTGGGCGAGGGGCTCCGTGGCCGTCGAAGGACACGTGGACGCTCCGTCATCGGCCGGCGTCGAGGGCGGTGGCAGCGTGCAGTCGTGGCTCGCGTTCGGGGCGCTCGTCCCCTGTCTCCACCTCGGGCAAGCCTTCGCGTGCGCGGTGGCGCAGGTCGGATCGTTGCAGGCGGCGAGCACCGCCGTGAATGCTCCTCGTTCCGCGTCCGCGCTCTGGCTGGGGGCCGGAGGTCGGATCGGCGTCGACGTCGTCGCGGGGTCCGTCTTCGTCGTGCGGCTTCACATGGACGTGGTGGGCAATCTTTCGCCCACGACGCTGCGCGTGAACGGCTTCGACGCCTGGACAACGCCTCCGGTCAACGGATCTGCCGGCCTCGACTGGGTCGTGCGCTTTTTGTGACAAAATCGGACGTCGCCGACCAATTGAGTGGGGTGGAGCTTACGGTACGGGAGCTTTTCCACGAGCACGCCGGCTATGTCTGGAGCACGTTGCGCCGCTTGGGAGCCGCACGGGAGGACGTCGAGGATCTCGTCCACGAGGTGTTCTTGCGCGTTCACCTCCACCGCGCCGAATACGACGCGTCGCGACCCATACGGCCGTGGCTCTTCGGGTTCGCGTATCGCGTCGCGCAGGAGCATCGACGAAACGGGAAGAAGCGCGCCACACACACCGCGTCGGAGCCCGTCGACACCAGACCTCTCGCCGACGAGATCGTCTCGCGCGCCGAGGACCGACAGCTGGTGCTCGACGCGCTCGCCACGTTGGACCTGGAGCGTTGCGCGGTGTTCGTCATGTTCGAAGTGGACGAGGTCCCGATGAACGAAATCGCGCGCTCGTTCGGCATACCGGTCAACACGGGCTACTCGCGGCTGCGGCTTGCGCGCGAGGATTTCGCGGCGGCGGTGAAGCGGCTCAAGGTCCGGCGAGGAGAGAAATGAACGATCAGGGCATCGATCGCCTCGACGACGAGCTGGCCGCGTTGCTCCTCGCCGAGCGTGAGGCTCACCCCTCGCGCGAGGCGCTGGACAAGGTCTGGGCTCGACTCGCCGTCTCGCTGCCAAACGGTGGTGGACCATCGGGGGGTGGAGCCTCGGGTCTCGGAGCGAAAGGGTTCACGACGCTCCTCGGGGTGTCCCTCGGTGGCGCGGCGATCGTGGCGGCCGTTTTCGTCGCGGCCCGACCGCAGCCCAAGAAAGACATCGTCCACGTCGAACGGCCCGCGGCACCCACGAGCTCGACACCCGCACCCGTGATGACCACGTCTGACATCGCGAGCACGATGCCTGTCGTCGACTCGCCGCCGCTGCCGACCGCGCGCGCGCGCATGCCGACGAAGCCCGCGCAGGCGCAGCTCGATCGAGAGCGCGCCGTGCTCGACGAGGCACGAGCAGCCCTCCGGAACGGAGACGGCCCAGCGGCTTTGTCTGCAATCGATCGCCACACGCGCGGTTTCGCTCGCCCCGAGCTCGCCGAAGAGCGCGAGGCGCTCGCGGTGCAGGCGCTCGTCCTCTCCGCTCGCTACGACGAGGCACGAGAGCGCGCGGCCCGCTTCCGCGCGAGCTCACCGAGCAGTTTGTTCATGCCGAGCGTCGAGGCAAGCCTCGCGTCGATTCCATGACGAGACCGCGTGACGAAGACAATCATGGACATGCAGATGATGGCGCGAGGTTCTTTGGGGGTATTCGTCGTCATCGCGGCGACGACCGCGGCTTGCTCGGGGAAGATCCTCGATCTCGGCGGGGATGGTGGGACGAGCGGGAGCGGCATCACCCCATCGACGCCGTGCAACACGTGCGGCGGCGGGGCGAACCCTGCATTCACGACGTGCAACAGCGGGTTCTTGTGCGCCGGCGACAAGTTGCCCATCGCCAATTGCAACAATGCTCCGTATCGAGTCTCGTGCGATTGCACTTCCGGAGAGTGCACGTGCTCTCACAACGGCGTGACCTACGCGTCCGTATCGATCGGCGCTTGCAGGTGCGCGAGCGATTACCCGCTCGCCGTGCCCGCCGCAGCTGCCAGAGCGTGCGGCCTTCAGTGACTCGTCGGACGACGAAGAGCAGATTTTCGACGTCAGGGCGCTTGCCCAGTCGACCTCGTCAGCGTTGAGTCAGTGTTGACGCACGCGCCGTTCGAGCAGCCATCTCGGCGATCTCCTCCGCTAGGCGATGCGTGCGAGAGTGCAACGCTCCCGTTCGAAACCAATGGATGAGGCGTCACGTGATCAACGCGACGCCATGGAGGCCACGGCGAGCGTCAGTGATTGAAACAGCGCGAAGGTGAGCTGCATCTGCAGGGGCACGAACGTCTCGCGACCCATTGGCCGCGTCTCTACCGAGCGAAGGCTTGCGCATCGTTCGCATCGCGGACGGAAGGAAGGCCGATCAATTCGCGATCTTTCGCACCAAGAGGACGCGACCGCGCGCGGGATCGCCTTTCGCCTCCACGGTGACGATGGCGTTCGCCCCGAGCTTGCCCACCCACATGCCCGGCGGCGCGGGCGGCGAGACGAGCGCGCCCTTGAGCGCCGAGCGATCGAACATCATGACCGCGTCCTGGGGCGCGTCGTCACGGTCGATCTCGCCGTCGACGAAGATCAGCGAGTCGATCACGGCGCCCGAGTAGCTCGACACGAACTCGTCCGCGAGGGGCACGCTCGAGAGCGTCTCGAGGCCGGGCCACGCGTGCGTTCGGAGCTCGTCGGCCTCGGCCAAGTGCACGCGCGCGCCGTCGGACGAGAAGCCGACGAACCCGGCCGACACCGCGCCTTGATCCAGCGCGGTCTCGATCGCGACCGGCGGACCATCGGACCATCCCGCGACGCGCGCGAACGTCCCGTCTTGCCCGCACGCTGCCAGGAGCAGGACGGCGTCGTCTTGCGCATGAACGTAGAGCTCGTGATACGCGGTCGCAGGGAACGGCGCGCTCCGCACGACGCCGGCGAGCGCGTGAGTGCGCGCATCGATCGAGATGAGCGCCGTCTCGCGCCCGCTCTCCGCGGACAGCCAGAGGCGAGCGCCCGTGCGATCGAACGTGACGGCATGCGCGACGAAGTCTGGGCCGGCGAGCGCATCGACGCGCGTGCGACGGACCTCGCCGTTCGCATCGAGCGTGACGACGACGCTCGCGCCGTCGATCGTCCCGGTCACCGCGAGGAGCTCGCCGCACGGATCGATCGCGAACCCATGCACGCCCCGCTCGGACCCCCGATGCCCGAGGTCGGGCGCCTTCTCGGTAGGCAGCGCGAGGTCGGCCGGCAGCGCGAAGGTCGTCCCCTCGGACACGCGCCCGGAGGCGAACGCGCGCGTCGCGATGCTTCGCTCGGTCGTCGCGAAAGCGAAGCGCGTCCGCGTCGGATCGATGGCAACCCACGGCCAAACTAGCGCGCGATGCGTGACCTCGAACGAGGCAATCTCGACGCAGTCCATGGCTGCGTTCTACGCGACCTGTCGAATCGCGTCACGGGTTGCGGTGGGCGGGTCGTTCATTCACTCGCCGTGTTCACCGCAACGCCACACGCGCTTCCAAGGGCGCTCAGGAGACCGCTCGGCCGACAGGGTCTCCATGCACGAGCAGCCTACCGAATCACCGGCGTAGAGGCAGCCTTTGCCCACGTCGAACGACTCGCACGATGAGTCGATCTCGGGCTGCGCCGAGGGACAGTCGTGCTCCGCGCGCGAAGGCAACACCGGCTCCGGACGTCCGGTGGGCGCCGCGGGTCCGGCTCCCGGTGCGGAAGCGCATGCGCAGAAGAGGACGGCCAGGATTGCAATGCGGCTCACTCGGCGAGCATACCAGGGCACGTTCGCCGTCCTGGTCGGTCGAAGAGCGCCCGAGCTACATTCGCTCCGATGACGGACACGCTCTTCGCGGGGTCGATCCCCGAGCTCTACGACCGCCTGCTGGTTCCGATGTTCTTCGCGCCCTATGCGCGCGATCTCGCCGAGCGCGTCGCGGCAGCGAACCCGAACGACGTGCTCGAGACTTGCGCGGGAACCGGCGCGCTCACGCGGGAGATCGCGGCGCGTCTTGCCGGCGGCGCGCGGTTCGTCGCGACCGACTTGAATCAACCGATGCTCGATCAGGCCGTCGCGCGCCTCTCGGATCCCCGCGTCACGCCGAAGCAAGCAGACGCTCTCGCGCTGCCGTTCGCGGACGCGAGCTTCGACGTCGTCGCCTGTCAGTTCGGGGTGATGTTCTTTCCCGACAAGGTTCGCGGCTACGAGGAGGCGCGGCGCGTGCTCAGGCCGGGCGGCTCGTTCTTGTTCAACGTGTGGGACAAGCTCGCGGAGAACGAGCTCGCGGACGTCGTCACCGAGGCGCTCGCCACGATGTTCCCTGGGGATCCGCCGCGCTTCATGGAGCGCACGCCGCACGGCTATTACGACGTGGATCGCATCCGGGACGATCTCGCGCGCGCCGGGTTGATCCCCGTGGCGATCGAGGCGATGGCTCACACGAGCCGCGCGCCGTCCGCGGTGGACGCCGCGATCGCGATCTGCCAAGGCACGCCGCTGGCCAACGAAATCGAGGCACGCGATCCGTCGGGCCTCGACGGCGCGACGCGATGCGCGGCCGAAGCCCTCGGGCGCCGCTTTGGGACGGGCGCCATCGAGGCGCGCATGCGCGCGTTCATCATCCGCGCGGACTCACGACCCTAGCGAGGCCCGCGCGAAGGCGCGCTGAACACGCGTGCGGACGTTACGGAGTACGCGAATGCAACGTGCCGAAGCGCCACGGGCGAACCTATTTTGCCACGACCACACGACCCCCGGGTCGGGCGAGGGATGCGTTGGCGCGCATGCGGGGCCAGCAGCACCCAGCGATGAGGCCAACCGACACGCTGGCGTCCGTCTTGCAAGGGCGAGCGGGTCGGTGACTCCCACCGTGCCAATTGCCACGCGGTGTGAGCGTCCGTGAGTCGGGGGATCTTCAACGCGACCGTCGAGGACGGGCAGGGACAACCACGGCGAAGAAGCATGGGCACCCTTCTGTTTTTCCCCATCGAGATCACGGCCGAAGAAGCCGAATTCGGGTTCGCGATGCGATCCTCGTCCGAGGACCAGTGCGTGGTCGCCGCCTCGCTCCAGGACGGCCTGCTCGCCGTGAAGGTTCGAACACACGACGGGCGGACCCAATATCAAGTCTGCGACGGCGATTTCGCCCAGCTGTATCGCGCTGCGACGTCACTGGGCGAGCTGCGTGAACGCTTCGGAGCACATCTGCGTCGCTCGTCCTAGCACCACGAGGCCACCAACCGTTGCGTCGCGCCTGCGCTACGCAGCAAGTCTAGCGGGACGGGGCGCAGCGGATCATTGCGGTCGTTCGCCGTCCTTGATGAACGCACCGAGATCGAGCTCCTCGAACGCGAGCCGGAGCTCCTCCTGCGTGTTCATCACGATGGGGCCCGCCCAAGCGATGGGCTCACCGATCGGCTTTCCCGAGATCAAGAGGAAGCGCACCGAGTCCGCTTCGGCCGCCACCGACACGGCATCGCCGTCGCCGAAGTGCACGAGGTGTCGATCTCCGATGAGGCGGTCGCGCTTCATGTCGAAGTAGCTCTCGCCCTCGACGTCGTAGCTGTACGGGTCCTTCTGCTGGCAGAAGACGCCCATGCCCCCGATCACGTACGCGAAGACCGTGTGCCCGCGTGGCGTGGGATGAGTGAACACCGCGCCTGGCGGGAGACTGACGTCGAGGTACTCCGGAGCGGTGACGACGTCTCGCACCGGCCCGGTCACGCCGAGCGCCGTGCCGGCGATGACCTTGATGCGGGCGCCGCTCGGAGCCTCCACCTCCGGGATCTCGGCGCTCGCCACCCCGCGGTAGCGCGGAGCCATCATCTTGTTCGCCGCCGGCAGGGTCGCCCAGAGCTGAAAACCGTGCATGGCGCCGCTCGGATCGCCCTTGGGCATCTCCTGGTGGATGATGCCGCTGCCGGCGGTCATCCACTGCAGGTCGCCTGGAGAGATCACTCCGCGGTTGCCGAGGCTGTCGGCGTGCTCGACCTGGCCGCGCAGCACATACGTGATGGTTTCCATCCCGCGATGCGGATGCCACGGGAAGCCACGCCGGTATTGGCCGGGCTCGTCCGAGCGAAAGTCGTCGAGCAGGAGGAACGGATCGTAGAGCTCAGGTGCACCGAAGCCGATCGCGCGGTGGAGGTGGACGCCAGCCCCTTCGATGGTGGGGCGGCTCTTGATGACCTTGCGAATGCGTCGGTTCTCTTCCACGGCGCGCTCCTTCGAGCGGCCGCCGATCGAGCTCTGCGTCGTCGTCATGCGAGGTCTCCTTGCGTTTCGAGGATCTCTTTCGAGCAAGGCACGTGCCCGGGTCGAGTACCTCGGCAAAGTCGTCGAGCCCTACCTACCCGACGATGGGGACTGCAAAGCCGAAGGGACGTGGACTTGCGGAGGCGAGCAGTATTCGGTGACGTGCGGGTGCCCGAGCGCATGCGGACCACATTCCGCCTCACTCCTGGAGCGTGGTGAGGCAGCTCGGCGAGAGCCACCTCAGGCTTGATCCACTCGGCATCGGCCGCGACGCAAGCCTGGCGGCCCTACTCGAGCAACGCCAGCAGCTCGTCGCGCGTGATGCCCCCGGCCTGCCCCGCTTCTCCCAGCGCGACCTGCGCGATCTGCCGCTTGCGCTCCTGCAGCGCCAGGATCCGCTCCTCGACCGTGTCCTTCGTCACCATCCGATACACCATCACGGGCCGCTCCTGCCCGAAGCGGTGCGCCCGATCGGCCGCCTGCTCCTCGACCGCCGGGTTCCACCACGGGTCGAGCAGGAACACGTGGTCGGCCGCGGTGAGGTTGAGGCCCGTGCCGCCCGCCTTGAGCGAGACGAGGAGCACCGGCGGCCCGCCCTCGTCCTGGAACTCGTGGACGACCGCGGCGCGATCGCGCGTCGAGCCGTCCAGCCGCGTGAAGCGGATCTGCGCCGCCGCGAGGTGCGGCTCGATGCGGTCGAGCAGCGACGTCCACTGCGAGAAGACGAGCGCCTTGTGCCCCTCGGAGACCGCGTCCTCGAGCGACTCGATGAGCCGCTCGACCTTCGACGACGTCTCGGCGTGCTGCCCCGGGACGAGCCCGGAGTGGCAGGCGGCCTGTCTCAGGCGCAGGAGCGCCTCGAGCGCCGCGAGCACTCCGCCCCCCTGCGAGAGCTTCTCGGCCACGCTCTTGCGCGTCGCGACGCGGACGGCGTCGTAGACGCTGCGCTCGGCCTCGTCGAGCTCGACGTGGAGCACGCTGTCGGTGCGCGACGGCAGCTCGGGTAGCACTTCGCGCTTGGTGCGCCGCAGGACGAACGGGCGGATCTTCGCGCGCAGGCGCGCCGCGGCCTCGGGGTTGCCGCTCGCGATGGGGCTCGAGTAGCGCTGCTGGAAGTCGCTCACGCCGCCGAGAAGCCCGGGGTTCGCGAAGTGCATGGCGCTCCACAGCTCCTCGAGGCGGTTCTCGACCGGCGTGCCGCTCAGCAGCACGCGGAACTTCCCCTGCAGGCCGAACGCCGCCCGCGCCGTCTGGCTCCCCAGGTTCTTGATGGCCTGCCCCTCGTCGAGGACCACGACGTCCCACGCCTCCTGCGCGATCAGGTCGGCGTCGAGGCGGAGCACCGCGTACGTCATCAGGGTCACGTCGGCCGTGCGATCGAGCTTGCGCTTCGGCCCCTCGTAGAGCGCCGTGCGCAGGCCCGGGCGGAAGCGCTCGATCTCGTCGACCCAGTTGTAGACCACGCTCTTGGGGCACACGACGAGGACGCGCCCGCGCAGCACGCAGATCGTCTGCAGGGTCTTGCCGAGGCCCATGTCGTCGGCCAGGACGGCGCCGAGCTCCGCGTCGCGCAGGAACGCGAGCCAGTCGACGCCCTCCTGCTGGTAGTGGCGGAGCGACGCGTGGAGGCCCTCCGGCAGCGGCGCTCGCGGGATGCCCTCGAACTGCCCGAAGAGCGGGGCGAGGCGGGCGAGCGCCGCGGGGCGCGGGGTGTCGAGGGCGTCGCACAGCGGCCCGAGGGTCACGAGCGCCGTGGGGCCGACCTTCTTGTCGGGGCCGCGGGCGGCGAGCAGATCGGCGACGAGGTGCCCGTGCCGCTCGAGCCAGTCGGCGGGGAGCGGCGCCCACCCGCCTCCCTCCAGGGGCACGAGGTCCAGCCCGTCCTGCCAGGCGCGGATGACGGCCCTGGCCTCGGCGCGCTTCGGAGAGGTCTCGGCCTCGGCCTCGTCGCCGGGCTCGCACTCGAACAGCACGTCGTACGCGTCGCCGTCGATGGCCAGGCGCGGGCGGAGCGGGCGGCCCGCGAAGGCGTCCGCGTGGCCTGCGTCGCCGCTGCGCTTCTGCCAGTCGCGCAGCTTCGCCGCGAAGCGGATCGCCTCGGAGCCGTTCAGGTCGACGCGTCGCCCGGGCACGAGGTTCAGCTCGTCGCGCAGGCGGCGCAGGACCTCTCGCTCCTCGGCGGGCCGCCGCGTCGGCACCTGGTCCCCGAGCGCGACGACCCTGTCGCCGTCGACGCGGGCCACCGGCGGATCGCCGTACACGAGCGTCGGCAGGACCGACAGGGTGTGGCCCTGGTGCGAGAGATCCATCGCGATGCGCGGCCGGGCCTCGGCGGCCCGGCGGGGCAGCCGCGTCGTGGCGATGATCACGTCGATCTTGCGCTCGAGCTCCGGCAGGACGGTCGTGACGAGCTCGCCCGCCTGCGCGGCCGTGAAGATGCGCTCGAGCGGGAGGCGATCGAGGAGCTCGCCCGTCGTGTTCGCCTCTCCGAGCGGGTGGAGCACGTCGCCGCACCGCACGACGCCCTTGGCCACCACGCCCGTGATCGCCGCGTCGCGATCCAGGCGCAGCCGGAACCCGCCTCCGGGCACGTCGTCGACGCGCGCGTGCGGGGCGACGGGCTCGCCCGAGACGCGGACGGGGGTGCCGTCGAGGGTGATCTCCGCGTCGTCGCCGAAGGCCGTGAAGAGATCGCGCACGCGCCCCGGCTGCACGATCTCGCGGGGCGGCGTGCCGAGGATGCGTTCGACCTTCAGGTCCTCGTGCGTCGGCGTCCACCCCTCGGGCGTGCGGCCCCGCGCCAGGCTCGAGGCCAGCGTCTCGGCGAGGCGCTCCTCGCGCCCGTCGCCGTGCACGAGTACGCGGATCATCGTGAGCAGGCGGTCCTTCGCGGCGAGGCGATAGGTCAGGCGCGCGGGCCTCGTCGCCGGGGCGGCGGTGAGCGACTCGCCGCGCTCTGCCGCCTTCGCCGCCGCGATGATCGCCGCCGCGACGTGCGCGCACGGATCGGTCTTGCCGACGCAGTCGCACGTCCACTCGGGGCCCTCGAGGTAGAGCGTCACCGTCAGGGCGATCGCGTGCCCCGGAGCGCGCACGCGGAAGGTCCGCTCGCTCGGGGTGGAGGTGCCGGCCGACACGGCGCCCTCGCGCGCGAGCTTGACGCCCTGCGACCACACGCCGGGCAGGCAGGCCTTGCGGATGGCTTCGAGAACGGACTGCATGGCAGGCGAAGTGCATAGCAGTTCTCCTCACAGTGCGGTGCCAGCCGAACCGTCCCGTTCCGCTTCAGGCTCGAACTACCTCACCCGTTCGAGCGGGCCAGCCCCTCGAACTGCAGGTCCGGCTGTGAGGCTTCGTCGTGGGCACGAGCTCGAGCCGCGTGTGGCCGAGCTCGACGGGCCGCGATTCGGGGGGCGGCATCGAACCCGGCGCGCGCGGCGACCTGGTCGCTGCTGACTGGCGGCAGGGCACGGCCGTGCGCCGCCGAGGACCGACCGGATCGATCTTGGCGCTCTTTGTGATGACGAACCAGCGCGGTAGTCTCGCCGCGTGAGCGAACGGCGCCTTTCCGTAGACGGTGTCGAAACCGCCGTCTTCGAATCGGGCGCCGGACCCGACGTTCTCTTCTTGCACGGCAACCCCGACACGCATCGCGTGTGGTCGCCCGTCGTCGAGAAGCTCGCGGCGCAGCACCGCTGCATCACGCCCGATTTGCCCGGCTACGGCGATTCGCGGGCGCCGGCGGATTTCGATTTCTCCGTCGCCCATCAAGGCGAGTGGGTGCGCGCGCTCGTTTCTGCGCTCGGACTCTCGCGCGTGCACCTCGTCGTGCACGACATCGGCGGTCCTCATGGGCTGTCGTTCGCCGCGCAGCACCCCGACATGCTCCACTCGCTGACGATCTTCAACACGCTCTTCTCGCCCGACGTGCCGTGGCACTTCTGGGCACGGGTGTGGCGCACGCCGATTCTCGGCGAGCTCGCGATGAAGTTCGGAAGCGGGGCGCTCTTCGTCCGGGAGATGCTCAAGGGCTCGCCGAAGCTGAAGCGCGAGTACGCCGAAGACGCGTGGACGCACTACACGCCGGAGACGCGCCGTCAGGTGCTCCGCTGGTATCGCGCGATGAACTTGAGCACCGTCCTGGCCGGCTGGGACACGCGCCTTCGCGACGCGATGAGAGAAGTCCCGTCGCAAGTCGTCTGGGGCGAGCGCGACATCTACATCCCGCCGTGGGTCGCCGATCGCTTCGGCGCACCGGTGCACCGCATCGTCGATTGCGGCCACTGGGTGATGCTCGAGGACCCCGCGGAAGCGTCGAGCCGGATCGCGGAGCTCGTCGCGCGGGCCTCGCAGTAGTCTCTCCTTTGGTAGCTTCGGGGGCTCGAGCGCGGGTGCTCGAAATGAGGAGAAGATGGGCGGGGCGATCGAGGCATTCCAGGGGACGAGGCGCTTTCTCCTCGAAGGGAAGCTCGGCGAGGGCGGCATGGGGGTCGTGTATCGCGCGCGCGACGTAGAGCGCGGCGAGGTCGTCGCGCTCAAGACGATGACGCGCCTCGACGCCGCGGCGCTGCTGCGCTTCAAGCGCGAGTTCCGGGCGCTGGCGGACGTCGTCCACGACAACGTGGTGCAGCTCTACGAGCTCTTCTCCGAGGGCGAGAAGTGGTTCTTCACGATGGAGCTGGTCGACGGCTGCGAGCTGCTCACGTGGGTCCACTCGTCGCTGTCCATGCCCCCGCCGCCGCTGGGCGACCTGCGCTTCGACGCGACCGAGGCCATCAGCGGCGTGCAACCGACGCTCCTCGCACCGACGGAGATGTACGCACGGATCGTCGGCTCGCCGACGACGACCGTCGCCGAGCCCCGGCCATCCGTGCCGTCGCCGTCCTCTCCGTCGCCATCGGCGCAGCCGCGCCCCCGCTTCGCCGTACGCGACGTGCGGCGCCTGCGCGAGGCCTTTCGCCAGCTCGCCTCCGGCGTCGCCGCCATCCACGCGAGCGGCAAGCTGCATCGCGACCTCAAGCCCTCCAACGTGATGGTCACGCGTTCCGGACGGGTCGTCATCCTCGACTTCGGCGTCGTCGGCGAGGTTCGCGGCGACGGCAGGAGCAACGCGCGCCTCGACCAGAGCATCGTGGGGACTCCCGCGTACATGGCGCCCGAGCAGGCGGCCTTCCAGCCGGCGTCGCCCGCTTCGGACTGGTATGCGGTGGGCGTCATGCTGTTCGAGGCGCTCACGCATCGCATGCCGTTCGAGGGGTCCATCACCCAGCTCCTCCTCGCGAAGCAGCGCCCGCTGACCGAGCGCCCGCGCGATCTGGTCGAGGGCGTCCCCGAGGACCTCGAGCAGCTCTGCGTCGATCTGCTCGACCTCGATCCGCGCGCGCGCCCCACGGCCGAGGAGGTGCTGAGGCGCCTGGAAGGGGACCGGGCGACGGCCATCTCCGCGTCCGTCGACCTGCCCTTCGTCGGCCGGCGAGCCCAGCTCGAGGAGCTGCAGGCGGCCTTCGGCGCGAGCCAGGAGGGGCCGCCCGTGGTCGTGATGCTCCACGGTCGATCGGGCATGGGCAAGAGCGCCCTCGCATCGCGCTTCATCGCGCAGCTCGAGGCCCGCCCTGACACGCTGGTGCTCTCGGGCCGCTGCTACGACCGCGAGGCCGTGCCCTTCAAGGCGGTCGATCAGGTGGTCGACGAGCTCAGTCGGTGGCTCGCGCTGCTTCCCGAAGAGGAGGCGTACGCGCTTCTTCCCGCCGAGGTGCGCGCCTTGGCGCGACTCTTCCCCGTCCTCGAGAGCGCGCGCGTCGTCGCCGAGGCGCCCGATCGCGGGGCCGAGGTGGCCGAGCCGCTCGAGATGCGGCGCAGGGCGTTCTCGGCGATGAAGGAGCTGCTCTCGGCGATCGCGGCGCGCTGGTCGCTCGTGATCCACATCGACGACTTGCAATGGGGCGACGCCGACAGCGTGCAGCTGCTCGAGGCGATTCTGGCGGCTCCGGCGCCGCGACCGATGCTCCTGGTGTGCGGCTACCGCAGCGAAGGAGCCGGTTCGAGCGAGGCGCTCGTTGCGCTGCGTGGCGCGCTGCGCGCGCTGGGCAGCGGGTGCAAGGTCGGCGAGATCGAGGTCGGGGCGCTCTCGCATCGCGACGCCCGCGAGCTCGCACAGGCCCTGATCGATTCGGGTGATCCAGCGGTGGCGGAGGCCATCGCCGCCGAGGCGCACGGCAGCCCGCTGTTCGTCGAGGAGCTCGGTCGCTGGGCCAACGAGCGCCGCGAGGTTGCCCGCGGAGATCGAGCGATCGCGCTCGAGCAAGTGATCCTGGCTCGCGTGGCCGAGCTGCCCGACGAGGCGCGCGCCCTGCTCGAGACCATCAGCGTGGCGGCGACGCCGCTGCAGCACGCCGTAGCCGAGAAGGCGAGCGGCGCGACGGGACGACGCCGCTCGGCGGCGCTCGCGCTGCGAGGGGCACGATTCGCGGCGATGCGCGGACTGCGCGATGACGATCTGGTCGAGACCTCCCATGATCGGATCCGGGAGACGGTGGCCGCCGCCCTCGCGCCCGAGGCCAAGCGGACGCGCCACCTCGCGCTCGCACGTACCCTCGCGAGCTCGAAGCCGGCCGATCCCGAGGCGGTCTTCGAGCACTTCCGCGCAGGTGGCGACGACGAGAGCGCGCGCGACTACGCGCTGCGGGCGGCGGAAGCGGCCGACCACGCGCTGGCGTTCTCACGTGCGGCACGGCTCTACCGGGCCGCCATCGCGCTCGGCGCACCGGCACCCGAGCTGCTCTACGCCAAGCTGGGCGACGCGCTCGCGAACGCAGGGCGCGGCGCGGAGGCGGCGGATGCCTACCTCGAGGCCGCCGCCCGCTCGACGGGGCGTGAGGCGGGCGATCTGCGCCGCGTCGCCGCCGAGCACCTGCTCAAGAGCGGCCATGACGAACGGGGCCTCGGCGTGCTGCGGCAGGTGCTCGCGGAGGTCGGGCTTCGCTACCCGGAATCGACGCAGGCCGCGGTGGCCTCACTCGTGTGGCACGAGGCGCGCCTGCGGTTCGCGAACCTCTCGCGCGCGGTGCGTCGCCCGCAGAGCCTCTCTCCGGGGATGCTCGCGCGCGTCGACGCCGCGTTTGCGGCCGCCGCGGGGCTGACGACGAGCGACCTGCTCCGCAGCGCCGACTTCGCCGACCGCGCGTTGCTGCTCGCGCTCGAGGCGGGAGAGCCGGTCAGGCTCGCGCGGGCGCTCGCCGTGGCGGCTGGCAATCTCGCCGCGCGCGGGGAGTCGGCACGGCGTCGCGCGGACGAGATGGTCCGGGCCGCCCAGCGCGCGGCGGCGCAGGTCGACGATCCCCACGGCCGCGCCCTCGCCTCGCTCGCCGCCGGCTTCGTCCACTTCTTCCTGGGCGAGTGGCGCAGCGCGCGCACGCAGCTCGAGGAGGCGGAGTCGCTGCTGCGCTCGCACTGCTGGGCCGTGGCCTGGGAGCTGGCCAACGCAGAGGCGTGGATCTGCAACGTCCTCATCCTGAGCGGCGAGCTGCGCGAGGCGATCCGGCGCGTGCCCGCCATCATGGAGGAGGCCCGCGCGCGTGAGGACACCGTCGCGTTGATGCACCTCACCTATCCGGCCTGCTGCGCGCACATCGTCGGCGACGACGTCGAGGCAGCATGGCGTGTCACGGAGGTGGCCGCCAAGTACGCTCCCCGAGGTTTCAACGCCTTCCACTGGGGCTCGTTCATCTCGGCGTGCTCGGTCGAGCGCTACAAGGGGGATGCGCGGGCGGCGTGGACCCGGGTGCAGCGCGTCTCTCCGGCGCTCGATTCGTCGACGCTCAGTCGAGTGGCGCTCATTCGCGCCTTCTCGGCGTACGAGCGCGGTCTGTCGGCGATCGCCGCCGCCGCGGCGGCGCACGACAAGCTCGCCGCGCTGCGTGCGGCCGAAGGCTACGCGCGCCGGCTGATGGGCGAGAGCGTCTCGTTCGCGCCCGGCATGGGACACGCGCTGCGCGCCGGGGTTCACTCCGTACGCGGCGACCAGAAGCGAGCGCTCGAGGCGCTCGAAGTCGCCATCCCGATGCTCGACGCTGCGGACCTGGGCTACCTCGCCGCGTGCGCACGCCATCGACGTGGCCAGCTGCTCGGTGGATCGGCGGGTCGCGAGCTCCTCGCGCGCAGCCGCACGTTCTTCTCGGCGCAGGCCATCGTCAACCCCGAGCGGTGCCTCGAAATGAGCGCGCCCGGGCTCTGGCGCTAAGGGGCGCACGGAGTGACGCGCGTCGAGCGCGCTCCGAGCTTCAGGGCGACGCGACGTTCGGGGCGTACAGCATCATCGAGTGAATGACGGGGTGGGGCTGCGAGGGCGACTCGGCGACCTCGAGGCAGTAGCTGACGCTCAGGGCGCCGTTGCCCGTCGCGTACTGCAACGTCCCGGAGAACCCGTCGACGTAGCGCTCCTCGGGGCTCGCGTTCGCGCACGAGGTCGTCGAAGGATCGCACCCGAGATCCATCTCGATGGAGAAGCCCTGCGGCGGGCTCGCGAGGTCGATGCTCGCGGCCCCACTCGAGGCCGGAGTGCGCCACATGACGTTCATGAGGGCCTGGAAGAGCGGCGTCGCGATCGTGAGCTCGGCGGACTCGCAGCAGTTGAGGATGATCGCCTTGCCCTTGGCGCTCATGACGGACACCTCGGCGCCGTTGATCATCACCCGCGGAGAGGGCCCGCTGCAGAACGCGCTCGCGTCGAACGCCGGAGGTGCAGCATCCCCGCTCGAGTCGGACGTGGACGCGCCGTCGCCGACCGCGCCGTCGGCGCCGCCGTCCGTGCTGGTGATCGTGCCCCCGCACGCGATGAACGGAGCGGCGGCGAGGAATATCGACGCTCCCCAAGAAAGCTTTCGCATGAAGACCTCCCGAAAAGACTCACGCAGTTCTTACACGTGGGCACTCGAAAATCCGTACTTCTCGACGAGGAGCCGCGCGTAGCCCTGCACGTGCGCACGCCCCATGACGACGACGGCGGCCTTCTCGCGTGGATGATCGGCGAGCATCTGCGCCGTTCCGGCGGCCATGAGCTCGTCGCGCAGCGTGAGGATGCCGACGAGGGGATGGATCATCCAGCTCCACGAGTACCGGCGAAGCGCAATCGCCGGAACGAGCAAGATCATGTGCATTTGAAGGGCGAGCATCGCCATGGTGATGAGCGCCGCGAGTGCGGGAGACACCGGCGCGATCAGCGGCAAGAGCAGGCCGAGGAACGCGACGATGAAGAACGCCGTCATGTAGAGCGACGTCACGTGGAGGCCGAACGGCACGTGCTTCGTTCGCTCGAGCTCCACCGTGTAGCCCGAGGGGAGCTGCTTGGCCTCGGTGATGGTGCTGCCCTTGATCGCGCCGAACGAGGCGAGGCGCAGGAGGAGCCGCGGCCCGCTGATGAGGACGCCGAGCGTGCGACCGAGAAAGACCTGCTTGCGCTGGAACGTCTCGACGCCGCGCAGCTCGAATGCGGCGACGACGGCTCGTCCGATCTCCGCCGCCTCCGCGAGCTTCATGTGCGCCTCGCCGAGGATGGCGACGGTGCGACCATCGGGCGCGCGCACGAGGCGAACGGCGTAGCTCAGCTTCTTGTCGCGCGCGCGCTCGAGCGCTTCACGCGCGGGGTCGGGGAGATCGTTCACGCCAAGGAGCGTAGCAAGCGCGAGCTCTGGCGCCATGGCCCGCGCGCCGAGGCCTCCGCGACGGCCTCCCGCCTTCGAGAGCTCGAATGCGCTGGCATTGCCTGTTCGCCGTGTACGATGGCTCGATGAGCGTGACGGTCACTGCGCTGGGCGATTCCAGGTATCGCGTCACGGTCGACGAAGGCGGCTCGACCACCCAGCACGAAGTCACCGCGACCGGGAGGGACATCGAGCACTACGCGCCCGGCACGACGCCCGAGGTGCTCATCGAGCGCTCCTTCGAGTTCTTGCTCGAGCGAGAGCCCAAAGAATCGATCCTTCGGCGGTTCGCGCTGCCGGTGATCGAGCGATATTTCCCGGACTACCCGCGCGACATTCGAGCACGCGTACGCTGACCGAAGGCCTCGAGCACGGGGTCGAAAGCGCCGGTGCGCGCGGGCGTGCGAGCGACGCCGTCGATCGCAGCCTGGAAGGTCGCGCAATCGCCGGGGCACCGCTGACGCCCGTGTCGCCGCTGCGATCTTCCTGCGATCGCCCGGGGCGGCCCATCATTCCTTGAGCGCTTGGATCCGCTGGCCAGGACGCCCGCGACGAAGGCGTCCCCTGCCCCTGAGGGCTGGGAGGACGTGCGCGATGGTCTCGGGCTCGGTGATGACGGAGAGGACTCCCACGAGCGGCCCCGCCGACGCCCGCGCACGCGACCCCACGGACCTCCTCGACAGCCAGCAGGACATCCCCGCCGACGTCGTCTGAGCGGTCCGGCCGAAGTGCGGTTTGGAAGTGGTCACCTGGGTCCGCGTTCCACCCTCAGCGAAATGCGTATAAGACGCAACAAGTAGACTCCGGCGCTTTGCCGCCTTGATCGCGCTAGGATGTCCTATGCGCCGTTCTTGGCGGGAGTTCATCCTCACGCTGCAGAGGACGTACACCGTCACGGTGCACTGAGGGTCTCTCCATGAGGTGGGCGCATTACCTATTCGGCGCGGCATTCATCGCCGCTGGCATCGCGGCCGTCATGGCGCTGGCGGTCACAGCCTGCTCCGGCGGCGATTGTTCGTGTGTGCCCTTCGGTCCAGGCACGTTGATCGAGTCCCCCGCCGACGATCTCGTCAGCGCTTCGGGGTGCGGCAAGTCCACGACTTGCGGCACGTCATGCGGGTCCTTGCGTCTCCCGCCACCTCCCGACGGTGGTGCGTGCACCGTGACCATCACCTTCGCCGACGGCGGTCAGACCAACGTCAGCGTCGACTTCGGAGCCGCCCACCCGGCGGATTGCTGCGGCACCTACTATGACAACAGCTACCCAACGGTGACGGTCCACGCCGACGCCGGCTCCGTCTCCGACTCCGCCGCCGACTAAGCCTTCGCCCCCGAACGAGGCGGGGCGCAGAAGGAGACACGGCCCGCGGATGACGCGTCACGGCTCCTGGACGGCGCCGATGTCGGTCGGCCCGCTTCGAGGCACCGCGAAGAAATCCGTCGGGGGCGCCGATGCGGAGTCGCCCGCGCCACGGCACGGCGAGCCGGACTGCAGCGACGGTGCAGGACCGGACGTGCCGAGCAAGCAGTCGCCCTTCACGTAGGCGGGCCCGTCGGTGGTGCCCAGGTAGTTGGCCGCGTTTCCCCAGAGCGCGTTGTGGTGGTGCGTGACGTTCGTGCCGGAGCCGGACCACTGAATGGCCGTGGTGGTGACGCCGGTGAAGATGTCGTTGCTGTAGAGCGCGGTCAGGTTGGTGCCGAGGGTGAGCTGGAGCCCATAGCCGCATCCGACGATGGTGTTTCCGAGGAAGCTGAGATTCACCGTGCCCACGCCGGCCGTGCCGGCGCTGGTCGCGCAGCCGCAACCGTGCGCGTAGCTGTTCTGGATGGTCGCGGTGATCGCACCGGTGCCGTTGCTGTACACCTCGACCGCATATCCGCCGCCCACGGCGAGATCGCAACCGTCGACGAAGATCTCCCCCGACTTGCCGTCTCCGCTCGTGGCCATGAGGCCGCTCTGACCGGTCAAGCGCGACGCGATCAGCGACACCTTGCCGCCGGCGCTCGACATGTCGGCGTTGAGGGCGTTGGCGTTGGAAGCTGCGGCGAGGTGGACGCCCTGGAACGTCACCGCGCTCCAGCCTCCGAACCAGTACACGCTGCCGGAGATCTCGGAGCGGTCCATGGAGAGGCCGACGATGCGAAGCGCCTTTCCGTGCGCGCCGGTGTCACGCACGATGACCTGAGGCTCGGTGTAGGTCTGATCCCCGAGGCAGATCGTGGCGTCGTTGCCGCCCGTCGCGACGCCGTCGATCGCGGCCTGGACGCTCGCGTAGTCGCCCGGCACCGTGAACCCGTTGCACGAGAACGCGCACTTCCCCGCGACGCACGTCTGGTCGGCGCGGCACACCGTCGCCCCGCACACGATGGGCGCCGCGGCATCTCCGGCATCGCCGGCGTCCAGGGACGCGTCGGGGCCGGAGGTCTCCTGCGCCGCGTCCGCGATCGGGTTCACGACGTCGCCCCCGGATCCGTCCTGCGCGCCCGCGTCGCCGTTGGATGGGTTGTTGGAGCTGCACCCTGCGACCAGGAGCGTGAAGAGGAGAAAGGTGTGGCGCACGAGATCAATCTACGCGGTTGCCGAGCTGTGATCTTCCTGCGATCGCCCGGGGCGGCCCATCATTTCTCGAGCGCGTGGATCAGCTGCGACACCTCCGACCTCAGCGCCACCAGGTCCGCCGCCATCGCCTCCCGCTCGTTCGGGTCCATCTCCGCGCGCATCGCGGCGAGCCGCCTGGCGACGGGGGCACCTCCGAGCCGGTCGCGCACGGAGCGGATGCGCGCGTGGAGCGCGCCCGGCGTGATGCGCAGGTGCCGCGGTCTGCCGGAGCTCTCGCGGAGGCCGCGCACGTAGGCCTCCGTCTTCTTCTGGGACAGGTTCAGCTCCGAGACGTGCTGCGCGGCGGAGAGCATCGTCCGTTCGTCGCCGAGGGTGAGCAAGAGCTCCTTCCGGCCGGCATCCAGGTTCCGCCACGCGGCGCCGGCGATGCGGCGATCGTGCGCGGCGATGCGCAGCGCGACGTAGAGCAGGTGCTGCGTGATGCCCAGCGTCGGTCCTCCGGCGCGGCGCACGAGCTCTTGCCATATCGCGTTCTTCGACTTGTCGTCGAGCGCGGCTCTCGTGTCGTTGCCGAAGACCTCCTCGAGCAACCACCGGCCGTACTCGAGGGTCTTCGATTCGAGCTCCGATCGCAGATCCTCGCCGAGGCGCAGCGCCTGGTCGAGCACCTTGCGCTGCGCCGCCGTGAGGTGCGTGGGAGCCCCGCCGTGCTCGGCGCGCACGAGCGCGCTCGGCCTCGAGGCTATCTTGTTCGTCCCCATGCGGGAGACGTTACGGGTGCCCGTAAGATCACGAAATGGCTATTTTTGGCTGCCTTGACGGAGATCACGTCTGAAGGTGTACCACGGCGGCTCCGGCCACCGTCACCAGAGGCTGAGCGCGAACAGCGCGGGCTTGTAGCCGTTGCTGCCGTCGATGGTCGCGACGAGGAGGCGCTGGTTCGTCGGGTCGATGACCATCGACGGAGTGCCTCCGCTCGCGTTCGGATGCCCCCCTGACATATCGACGTAGGCGCAAGCGGAGCCGTCGAGCTCGCAACGATAGAGCGCGAGCTTGGTCGAGCTGTCCTGCGCGGCGACGTAGAGCTTGTTCGCCACGGCATCGACGGCCGCGGACGTCAGCGTGCCGTAGTGACCCGTCGACAGGTCGTGGTAGGTGCAGCCCGTACCGTCGAGCGCGCAGCGGAAGCCCTTCGGACCATCCGCGGCGGTGGTGACGTGGCCGGTCGGGTCGATCGCGATGGATGGGTACAAGCCGCTGTTTTGCCCCTGTCCCACCGAAATGTCCTTCACCGCACAGTTGGAGCCGTCGAGGTTGCACACGTAAAGGCTCGCCTGGTCCGGGGTCACCGTGTTGTCAGCCACGGCGACGAGCAGCTTGTTGTTGACCGTATCGATGACCGGCGCC